>JAABRB010000155.1 GCA_011391185.1 Betaproteobacteria bacterium | reverse complement strand
AGCCAGAAGCTGCTGAACTACGGCTTCCAGTTCTACGACAGCGTGCGCGTCTACGAAAAAGGTCAGCCGATCAGCACACTCAGGGTCTGGAAGGGTGCGCGCAACGATCTGAAGGCCGGGCTCGCGGCGGACCTCTACGTGGTACTCCCGCGTGGGGACGCGGAAAAGCTCACCGCCGACTTCGTGAGCCAGCAGCCGCTCGTCGCGCCGGTCGGCGAAGGTCAGCCGGTCGGAACGGTCCGGTTGTCACTGGATGGCAAGCCGTTCGGCGAGCGCACAGCCGTCGCGCTCGAGGGCGTGGCGGTGGCCGGAATCTTCGGCCGCATGTGGGATACGATGCGCTTGTGGTTTAACTAGGGCGGCGCAGAGGAGATGAGCAGATGTCGCAGACGGTCTACCTGAATGGCGAGCTCATGCCGCTCGCGGAAGCGCGCGTGCCGGTGCTCGACCGGGGATTCATCTTCGGCGACGGGGTCTACGAGGTCATCCCGGTCTACGCTCGCTTGCCGCTACGGCTCGCGGAGCACCTCGCGCGCATGCAGAACAGCCTGGATGCGATCCGGCTGCGGAATCCGCTCACGGCCGCGCAATGGACGCAGATCGTGGGTCAGATCATCGAGCGCAACGCGTGGGACGACCAGAGCGTTTATGTCCAGGTGACGCGTGGTGTCGCACCGCGCGACCAGGCGTTTCCGGCCGATGCCACGCCCACCGTGTTCGTCATGGCGAACCCGATGTCCAAGCCGACCACCGAGCAGCGCGAGCGGGGCGTCGGCGTGATCACGGCCGAGGACTTCCGCTGGCAGCGATGCGACATCAAGTCGGTGTCGCTGCTCGCGAACTGCCTGCTCCGCCAGCTCGCCGCCGACGCGGGGTGTGTCGAAGCGATCCTGCTGCGCGACGGATACGTGACCGAGGCATCGACCAGCAACGTGTTCCTCGTGAAGAACGGCGTGATCGTGAGTCCGCCGAAAGACCGCCGCATTCTTCCAGGCATCACGCTCGATCTGGTACTCGATCTTGCGCGCGAGGCAAAGCTGCCGGTCGACATCCGGCCGGTGAAGGAGGATGAGCTCCGCGAGGCGGACGAGATCTGGGTGTCCTCCTCGACCAAGGAAGTCCTGCCGGTCACGACACTGGACGGCAAGCTGGTCGGAAACGGCAGGCCGGGACCGATGTATGCCCGGATGCACGGGCTCTACCAGGAGCACAAGGCGCGAATCGCCCGCGCCGGCACGGCGCATGCCTGAGAGCACCGAGTCCCTGCTCGCGTTTCCGTGCGATTTCCCGATCAAGGTGATGGGTCGAACCCAGCCCGGATTCGCGCAGGCGGTGGTGGGGGTCGTGCAGCAGCACGTGCCGGATTTCGAACCCGGAACCGTCGAGATGCGCTCGAGCCGCGAAGGGAACTACCTTTCGGTCACCGTAGTCGTCAACGCGACATCGCGCGAGCAGCTGGACGAGCTCTACCGGGAGCTCTGCGATCACCCGATGGTGACGATGGTCTTATGATCGTGCGGCAGCTCGGGCGCGTGGACTACGCCCCGACCCTCGATGCAATGCGTGATTTCACCGCGACGCGTGGTGCCGCGACGCCCGACGAGCTGTGGGTGCTCGAGCATCCGCCCGTCTACACGGTCGGGCAGGCGGGCCGCGCCGAGCACTTTCCGCGCGCCGCTTCGATACCGCTCGTGCGCACGGACCGCGGCGGGCAGGTCACCTACCACGGGCCGGGACAGGCCGTCGTCTACGTGCTGGTGGACCTGCCGCGGCGCGGAATGACCGTGCGAGAGCTCGTGCGACGCATCGAGGAAAGCGTCATCGCCTTGCTGGCGGGACACGGCGTCGACGCCACGCGTCACGCCGGCGCACCGGGCGTCTACGTGGGCGGCGCGAAGGTCGCCGCTCTGGGACTGCGCGTGCGCCACGGCCGGAGCTACCACGGCGTCTCGCTCAATGTCGACATGGATCTGACGCCGTATACTGATATCGATCCGTGCGGCTATCCGGGGCTTCCCGTGACGCAGTTGGTCGATCTCGGCGTCCCGCTCGCGCCTGCAGAGGCGGGCCGGGCACTCGCCGAAACCATCGCTGCGAAGCTCGGATCGCGCGCAATTGCGCGTGCGGAAATGGAAACCACGCCACGATGAAAACGCAGAGCGAAACCGATCTCGAACACGGCACCGGCCCGCAGGCGAAGCAAAAGGGGGCCGCCAAGACTTCCCGCAACCCGGTGAAGATCGCCCCGTCGGGTCCCGCGCTCAGAAAACCCGAGTGGGTCCGGGTCCGCGCAGCCGGTCCTGGGTCCCGGTTCTTCGAGATCAAGGACATCCTGCGCCGCCACCGGCTTCACACGGTGTGCGAAGAGGCCTCGTGCCCGAACATCGGCGAGTGCTTCGGCAAGGGCACGGCGACCTTCATGATCCTGGGCGACCTGTGCACGCGGCGCTGCCCGTTCTGCGACGTGGCGCACGGCCGGCCGAAGCCCCCGGATCCGGAAGAGCCGCTGCATCTCGCGCAGACGATCGCCGCGCTGCGCCTGTCGTACGTCGTCATCACGAGTGTCGACCGCGATGATCTCCGCGATGGCGGCGCCGCGCATTTCGCGTCATGCATCAGCGCGGTGCGGGCGCGTTCGCCGGACACCCGGATCGAGGTGCTCGTGCCCGATTTTCGTGGCCGGCTGGCGGCCGCGCTCGAAATTCTTGCTGCGGCGCCGCCGGACGTGATGAACCACAATCTCGAAACCGTGCCGCGTCTTTACCGGCAGGCGCGCCCCGGCGCGGATTACGCGCATTCGCTCAGGTTGCTCGCGGCGTACAAGTCGGCGCGGCCGAATGTGCATACCAAATCCGGCCTGATGGTCGGATTGGGAGAGACCGACGCAGAGATCCTGCAAGTCATGCGCGACCTGCGCACCCACGACGTGGACATGCTGACGATCGGGCAATACCTGCAGCCCTCGGGTCATCATCTCCCGGTCGCGCGTTACGTGCACCCGGACATTTTCGCGATGTTCGAGGGCGAGGCGCGCGCCATGAAGTTCGTGCACGCGGCAGTTGGACCGATGGTGCGATCGAGTTACCACGCCGACCAGCAGGCGCATCACGCGGGCGTTGCCTGACCGGGTGATGCAAAAGGGGCCACACCCCCTTTTGACTCCCCTATTTCAGTGACGCCCTGCGTCACAACGCGACCCTTCACGGGAGAACTCCCATGCGTCTCCATCTATTCCTCGCGATCGCCCTTGGACTGGCGCTCGTCCGCCCGGCCGGCGCATTGACGATCGCGGACCTCTCGAATCAGGATGCCGTGCAGGGCCTGAAGGAAGCGCTGGTCCAGGGCGCTGACCGCGCCGTCTCGCAACTCGGGACGGCGAACGGTTTCCTCGGAAACGCGAAGGTCAAGATCCCGCTCCCGGACTCGCTCCGCCAGGCCGAAACGGTGATGCGCATGATGGGCATGGGCAAGCAGGCCGACGAGCTCGTCACGAGCATGAACCGCGCCGCCGAGATGGCCGTGTCGGAAGCCAAGCCCCTGCTCGTCGAATCCGTGAAACGAATGGGTGTCCAGGACGCCAAGGGAATCCTCACCGGCGGCGACGATGCTGCCACGCAGTACTTCCGCCGCACCACGTCGGACGCGCTCACGCAGAAATTTCTGCCGATCGTGAAGGAAATGACCAAGCGCGTGAACCTCGCGCAACTCTACAACCAGTATGCGGGCCAGGCCGCATCGTTCGGTGTGATCGATGCGAAAGACGCCAACATCGACACCTACGTCACGCGCAAGGCGCTCGACGGGCTTTTCCTGGTGATCGCCGAGCAGGAGCGCGCGATCCGCAAGGATCCAGTCGGCTCCGCCTCCAAGATGGTGCAGAAGGTGTTTGGGGCAATCGGTAGGTAACCTGGCAAGTAGCCGCCGCCAGTCGGCTTCAGATGCGCGGCTCGTCGTCCAGGCGGACCGCGATCCCTTCGAGATCGGCACGCGGCGCGCGATAGCGCTGCATGACGAGCGGATCATGCCCGGGCACGACGTGCTGCGGCCCCGAGGCGAGCTCACGCAGGCGACGCCAGCCGTCCACCATTTTCGCGACGTCGATGACGATCGGGAACGGCCGCCCCTCGCCCATGTTGGCGTAATAGTGGCTCGCATCGGACGCGACGACGACCCAGCCCACCCGCGTCCAGACGCGCACCGCCTGCAACCCGAGCGTGTGGCCGCCGATGTGATGCACCGAGAGGCCGGGTGCGAGCTCGGCGTCGCCGTCGTGAAACGTGACGCGGCCCGCGTAGACGTTGCGCACCATAGCGACGACCTCGTCCACCTCGTAGGGCGCCGCGATGTGCGGAATGGCCATGTAACGCCCGGTCGCGTATTGCAACTCCAGGTCCTGAAGGTGAAACGTCGCGCGCGGAAACAGATCAAAGTTGCCGACATGGTCATAGTGCAGATGCGTGAGCACCACCTGCTCGACCGTCGTGGCGTCGACACCCAAAAGGCGCAGACCTTCGGCCGGCGAGCGCAGGAAGTCGCGCTTGCGTCGCCTTGCAGCCTGCTCGTTGAAGCCGGTGTCGATGACGAATGTGTGGTCCGGGCTGCGCGCCAGCCACACGAAGTAGTCCAGGCTCATTCCGGCGTCGTGCGGATCGCCGCCGATAAAATTCTCCGCGGCCGTGCGCGCGACAGCCGCGTAGCGGATCGCATAGACCTCGTAAGGCTTCATGCGCGAAAGGTTAACCTGCTTTCTGCCGATTTGTCACCGGGCCACCGGGCCGCGCATGGGACGTGCCCCATGCTTCCGATATTGGTCGATTACACGCTGCGACCAGGGGCGGGTCCCCTTGCTAACAAGATTCGGCCGGTTCGCCTAGAATCCGCTTCGAGCCCGCGACAGAATCGGGCCAGCAGGGATGTCCCGCGTAATCCCCGTGTCGTTTTCGAGCGCCCGGCACGCACGTCTGACATCACGCGTCGATTCTTAGCGTCAGTATCTACCAGGAGGAGGACCACCATGTCGAGACTCGCACGCTTTCCCTTTGCGGTCGTCCTGAGCGCCGCGGCGCTCTCCGGCGCCACCCTGACAACGCAAGCCGCCGAAATCCGCCTGTCGACTTTCGTGCCCCCGGTGCACGTGATTTACCGTGAAGTCATCATCCCCTGGGCGCAGGAGGTGAGCAAGGCCACCAACGGCGAGGTCAAGGTCACGCTCTACCCGTCGATGCAGCTGGGCGGCAAGCCGCCCGAGCTTTACCGGCAGGTGGCGGACGGCGTGATCGACGCCACCTTCACCCTGCCCGGCTACACCTCCGCAGCCTTTCCGCGCACGCAGGTGATCGAGCTGCCGGGATTGAAGAAGGACGGTATCGCGGCCACCAACATGATGTGGGACATCCTCGACCCGTATCTCCTGCCCGAGTACAAGGATGTGAAGATCATCGCGCTGTGGGGCGCCGAGGACGCGGGGCTCATGTCCCGCGGCAAGACGATCCAGACGCTCGACGATCTCAAGGGCATGCGCATGCGCGCGCCGTCGGCGCAGCAGGCCAAGCAGCTCGAGCAGATGGGCGCGGTGCCGGTCGCGATGCCGATCACGCAGGTGTATCAGAGCCTGGAGCGCGGCGTGGTGGACGGCGCGATGCTGCCGTTCTCGACGATCATCGACTTCCGGCTGGGCGAGGTCGCCAAGTCGTATACGATCCCGGGACCGCTCTTCGGCCGTTCTTCGTTCCTGATCGCGATGAACAGGAAGAAGTACGACAGCCTGTCGCCCGCCGCCCGCGCGGCGATCGACCGTCTCTCCGGGCGCCCGCTCAGCCTCAAGGCGACCGATATCTACGTCAAACGCGCCGACCAGGGCGTCGATAGCGTGATGGGCAAGGCCACCGTCACGGAGTTCTCGCCGGAAGAGCAGAAGCGGATCGCCGCTGTCCTGAAACCCATCATCGCCACGTGGGTGAAGGAGTCCGAAGCCAAGGGCATCCCGGCCAAGGACATGCTCCGCAAGGCCGGGTACCCGGTGAACCAGCTCTGATCGCATGACCCCCGGCCGCGCCGGCCAGATCTTCGAGCGCATGCTTCGCGCCCTCGCCTATGGCGGGGGCGCGGCGCTGCTGGCGCTCATGGGCCTGATCCTCTTCGACGTCCTGATGCGCTACGTGCTGCGGCTGCCGTTTCTCGGCGGCTTCGAGATCACGGAACTCACGATGGTGCTGATCGTGGCGCTCGGCCTCCCGTATTGCGCGGCGACCGACGGTCATGTATCGGTCGACGTGTTCGCTCCGGCGCTCGACCGTCCGTCGCTGCGCTGGATCCCGGTGGTCCTGAACCTCGCCGGGGCGGCGCTGATGGCGGTGATGGCCTGGCAGGCCGCGCTTTACGCGATCGGCTCCGCCGAGCGCGGCGAAGCGACCAACATGCTCGGCATCCAGATCTTTCCGTTTCAGCTGGTGATCGCCGCCAGCACCGCCGTCTTCGCGGTGGTGCTGCTGGTGCTGGCGTGGAAGGCCTTGCGGCCGTCTCCCCGACCCGCAGCGCACTGATGAGCCCGACGACCATCGGCCTCATCGGCATGGCAGCACTGCTGGTGCTGCTGTTCCTGCGCATGCCGATCGGCATTGCAATGGCGCTCGTGGGCGCCCTCGGCATCGGCGTGCTCAACTCCCCGGAGGCCGCGCTGGTTTCGCTCGGCTCCTATCCCTATTCGTACTCCGCAGTCCACTCGCTCAGCGTCATTCCGCTGTTCGTGCTGATGGGCAACTTCGCCGTGGTGTCGGGAATGAGCAGCGACCTTTACGCCGCCGCCTACGCATGGGTGGGGCACCGCCGCGGCGGGCTCGCATCGGCCACCATTCTGGGATGCGCCGGCTTCGCCGCGCTCTCGGGCTCGTCGGTGGCGTCGGCCATCACCATGGGCCGCGTTGCCCTGCCCGAGATGCGCAATTACAACTACGACGATCGGCTGGCGACCGGCACCGTGGCGGCCGGCGGTACCCTGGGCATTCTGATTCCGCCGTCGACGATCCTGGTCGTCTACGCGATTCTCACCGAGCAGTCGATCGGACGGTTGTTCCTGGCGGGTTTCCTGCCAGGGCTGCTGCTCACCGCGCTGTTCGTCCTGACGATCGTGCTTGTTACCCGATTTCGCCCCGATTTCGGACCTCCCGGAAAGTTGATGCAGCTCGCGGAGCGGATCGCCGCGCTCAGACGATCCGGCGCGCTGATCACGGTCGTCGTGGTGACCATCGGCGGCATCTACGCCGGCATGTTCACCGTCACGGAAGCCGCGGCAGTGGGCGCCGGCATGACCATGGCGCACGCGATCTGGCGTCGCCGGCTCACGCGCGCAGCGCTTGCCGATTCGCTGCTGCAGACCGTGCGCACCACTGCGATGGTGTTCCTGATCCTGATCGGCGCGCACATCTTCTCGCCCTTCCTGGCGATCACCCGCATCCCGACCGAGCTCGCCGAGGCGATGATGTCGCTCAACCTGCCGCCCCTCGGCGTGCTCGCGATCATCCTCGCCGCCTACATTGTCCTCGGCATGTTTCTCGAGGGATTCGCGATGATGGTGCTCACGATCCCGATCGTGTTCCCGATCCTCACGGGGCTCGGCTACGACCCGATCTGGTTCGGCATCATCATGGTCATCGTCCTCGAGATGGGACTCATCAGTCCGCCGGTGGGAATCAACGTGTTCGTCGTGAAGGGTGTCGCCGAGGACGTGCCGATGGGCAGGATTTTCGCGGGCATCATGCCCTTCTGGGTCGCGATGCTCGTCTGCGTCGCGGTGCTGACCGTCTTTCCCGAAATTGCGCTCATCCTGCCGAACACCATGGTGAACTGAGGAG
>JAABRB010000154.1 GCA_011391185.1 Betaproteobacteria bacterium | reverse complement strand
TTTCGCCAGGCGTGGCAGGTAGTAGTTCTTCTGCTCCTCGGTGCCGAAATGAAGCAGGAGCTCGGCGGGCCCGAGGGAATTCGGCACCATCACCGACACCGCGACCGTGCCGCTGCGCGTCGAGAGCTTCATCACCACCTCGGAGTGCCCGAGCGCGGAGAAACCGAGCCCGCCGTATTTCCGCGGAATGATCATGCCGAGGAAGCCCTGGTCCTTGATGTACTGCCAGACGCGCGGCGGCAGGTCGTGGAGCTCGTGAGTGATCTCCCAGTCGCTGACCATGTTGCACAGCTCTTCCACCGGGCCGTCGAGAAAAGCCTTCTCTTCCGCGCTCAACTGCGGCTTCGGGTACGAATGCAGCTTGTTCCAATCCGGATTGCCGCTGAAGAGCTCGCCGTCCCACCACACCGTGCCCGCCTCGATCGCGTCCTGCTCGGTCTGCGACATCGGCGGGAGGATCTTGCGGAACAGGGCGAGCAGCGGTGCGCTCGCGAGCACGCGCCGCAGCGGCGTCGGGTTGGCGAGCAACGCCGCGATAGCGAACAGCGTCCACAGCGTTACCACGACCGGTTGCGGCCAGTGCGCGTAGAACGTCAGCACGCCGAGCCCGACCGCGAACACTGCCGTCCACACCACAGCGGGCAGGCGGTGATAAGCCAGTACCCAGGCCAGCGCGATGGCGGCGAAGACGATCAGCAGGGTGGACATGATTGCCCCTTCATTCGAGCCGGCGCGAGAGCACGTCCCGGGTCCACGCCAGCATACACTCGGGGATTGCGTGCGGCAACCGCGCTGGTCTCGTAACTCATTGAGATGTAAGATTTTGCGGGCATGCCGGCGATCACGCTGGCTTTGACTGGCCGCACGCCGGCGTGCGAAGATCAAATGGGCGACGGGAGGAAACAATTGGCCCAGGTCAAACAGCGCGGCGTCGCATTCGCCAAAACAACGCGACCGGTCATCGGCAGCGCCGTGCGGCGGGAGGCGCTGTTCGTGCGGCTCGACGGCACGCCCGGGCGCACCGTGATCTGGATCTCGGGCCCTCCCGGCGCCGGCAAGAGCACGCTGGCCGCGAGCTACATCGAAGCGCGTAACTACGCGTGCATCTGGTACCAGCTCGATCCCGATGACGCCGACGTCGCCACGTTCTTTCATTACCTGGGCCATGCCGCGCACCGGCTCGACGACGGCCGTGCGCGCGAGTTGCCCTCGTTCGCGCCCCAGTACGCCGATGACATCGCGGGCTTTGCGCGCCGCTACTTCCGGCAGTTATTCATGCGCGCCAAGTCGCCCGCCGTCCTGGTGCTCGATAACCTGCATGAAGTCTCCCCCAACAGCCCGCTGCACGCGGCGCTCGAGGCGGGCCTGACCCAGGTCCCGGGCCACTGCTGCGTCCTGATCGTCAGCCGCACCGAGCCGCCGGCCGCGCTCGCGCGATTGCGCCTGGGCGGCGGGATGGTGCACCTCAACGCGGAAGATTTACGCGTCGGCCCGGATGAGATCGCCGCCATCGCGAACCTGCGAGGCCAGCCGGTCTCCCCCGACGTGGTCGCGAGCCTGCACCAGCGCACGCAGGGCTGGGCCGCGGGCCTGGTGCTGATGCTCGAGCACGCGAAAGTGTCCGGCCGCATCGCGGAGCTGCCCGGAGACGCGACGCCCAAGGTGATATTCGACTACCTGGCCGGGGAAATATTCGACCGCTTCGAGCCCAAGACGCAGCAATTCCTGCTGCGGGTCGCCTGCCTGCCCCGCGTGAGCGCGGAAGTCGCGGAAGCGCTCACCGGAGAGCCGCGGGCCGGCCGCCTTCTGCTCAACCTGTCGCAGAACGACTATTTCGTGCGCGAAGTCCCCGGCGACGAAGGCCGCTATTACCAGCTGCATCCCCTGCTGCGGGAATTTCTGCGCAGCCGCGCGGCGCAGGCGCTGCCCGATGCCATGGGCGCCGCGGAGCTGAAGCGAGCCGCTGACCTGCTGCGCGCCGCCGGGCACGTAGAGGACGCGGTTACGCTGCTCGCGGAAAGCCACGATTGGGTCGAGGTCGCGCGGATTGCCGCGGAAGAGTCGGATGGCATGCTGGCCCAGGGCCGCAGCGAGACCTTGAACGGCTGGCTCGAACTGCTGCCTGCCGGGACCGTCGAATCCGATCCCCGCCTGCTCCAGGCTCACGCCGCCAGCCGCTTGCACGCGAGCCCGCGCGCGTCCCGCCGATTGTTTGCGCAGGCCTACGAAGGATTTCTCCGCGCCGGCGATACGCACGGCATGATCCGCGCGAGCTGCGCCGCGGCGCGGGCGACGATACTCGAGTTCGATGATCTCACGGGCCTCGATCACTGGATCACCGTTCTCGAAGGGCTGCTGGCAGGAAAGCAAGCCGAGGCCAGCGCTGAAGTTGATCCCACTGCTGGCGCGATGCTGATCCGCGCGCTGCTGCTGCGCGACCCGGGCAATGAGCGCCTCGCCTACTGGCTGGACCGCGCCGAGCACACCGCCCGTACTGCCCAGGGTGCGCTTAGCGCTCCAGGGGTCGGGGCGGAACTCGCGTTGGGTCGCGCGATGGCGGCGCTGTTCCACGGAGATTTTGCAGCGGTCGAGGCTATTACCGGCGCGCTGCGGACCCGGTCGGACGATTTTGCCCCGGACACGAATATCGCGGTCAGCATCGCCTCGGCCCTGGGCCAACTGCTCGACGGGTCGCCGGACGCAGCTCTGCGCACGGCGCGCGAATGCCTCGCGCTCGCCGCCGCGGAAGGCATACATGCCTGTGATGCCTGGCTGCACTCGATCGTGACGGCCGCCGCGCTCGGCGCCGGCGACCGCGAGGGCGCCCGCGCCGGATTGCAGGCACTGGAAGCCGCAGGCGCGCGCCTGCGCCGCGGCGACCAGGCTTTCGTCCATTACCTGCGCGGCTGGATCGCGGCCCTCGAGAGCGATGCCGCGGGCGCCGCCCGGGAAGCGAAAATGGCGCTGGCGCTCGCCGTCGAGATCGGCATACCGTGGCTGGAATGCCTCGCGCGCGTGGTCTCGGCCCAGTTGCTCGCCGCCGAAGGCGACCACCGCGGCGCGAACGCCCAGATACGCGGCGCGGAAGAGATTGCGAAACGCAGCCGCAGCCCCCTGCTGTCCGTATCAGTGCAGCTGGCAGCGGCGGGCACGGCATTACTGGGGGGCGACGAGCAGGCCGCACTCGGCACGTTGAAGGCCGCGCTGGGCGCGTGCCGCGAACTCGGGTTGCGCTACATCCCGGCCCTGCGGCCGCAGGTCCTTGCTGAAATCTGCGCGGCTGCGTTGCGCCACGGCGTCGAGTCCGAGTTCGCGCGCGCGCTGGTGCGAGCCAGGAACCTCCCGCCGCCGCCTTCCGCGCTGCGCGTGAAGCAGTGGCCGCGGCCGTTCCTGGTGAGCACGCTGGGCGGGTTCACGCTACTGCGGGAATCCGCGCCGATCGAATTCTCCAGCAAAGGTCCGGGCCGGCCGCTGGAGTTGCTCAAGGTGCTGGTCGCGATGGGCGGTCAGAACGTGAGGAGCGAACAGCTTGCGGACGCCTTGTGGCCGCGCGTGGACGCGGACTACGCGCACAAATCCTTCACCACGACGCTGCACCGGCTGCGGCGGATATTCGACGACGACGAGGCGGTCATCCTGCGCGACACGCGCCTCTCACTGGACCCCCGGCGGGTGTGGGTGGACACCTGGGCGCTCGACCACCTGCTCGCGGAACTGGATGGCGTATTGCGTGATCCGCGCTCCACCGATCCGGCGCTGCGCGTGCTCGTCGACGAGGCGCTCGCGCTCTACCGCGGGCCGTTTCTTCCGGACGAGTCCGAGCAGCCGAGTTTCATCGCGTGCCGCGAGCAGGCGCGAGCGAAACTGCAGCGCACTCTCGCCCGGGTCGCGCGCTGGTGGGAGGATGCGGGCAAGCCCGAGGTGGCGGCGGACTGCTATTCCCGATTGATAGACGCGGACGAGCTGTGCGAGACCGGCTATCGCAACCTGATGGCGCTCTACCAGCGCCGCGGCGACAACGCCGAAGCCATCGCGACCTACGAGCGGCTGCGCACGCTGCTATCGGCACGGGCGAAAGCCATGCCGTCAGCGGAAACCCAGGCGGTGTACGCGGGACTGCTCGCGCAGCAGGGCGCCAAGCCGGCGCCCCGTTAATGATCAGAAGCTAATAAACAGCCACGGAAACACACGGAATTAATTCAGGGAATCTTTGATCAAGTCACCCCGGCGGAAGCCGGTTCTCGTTCAGGTTTTGTCCGTGTCATTCCGTGTGATTCCGTGGCTAACAATATTCGGATCAGGGTTTCCGGTAAGTCGCCTTGAATTCCCGCTCGAGTTCGAACCACATCTTGTTGAGCCCCATCCAGACGGCGCTCGGCGGCAGGTATTCCCGGCGCGGGATGCCCGACTTCGGCGGCGCGACCTCACGCATGCGCGCCGTATAGGATACCGAGGTGCCGCCCGGCGCTTCGATCACGGTCGCGGTGATCACGACCTCGAGGCCTTCCGGCTCGAAGGTGAAGAAATTACTGAACATCCCGACGCAGGGTCCGATGATCTGGCGCGCCCTCGGCAAATCCGCCGCTGCCGCCTGATTCCACTCGCTCAGGTCGAGCGGGCGCGGCGCCGGCCCATAGACACTGACGAAACCCAGCACCGGATCCTGCGACTCGACCGTCATCCCCAGCCGCGCCAGGCTGATGCGCACGGCGTCGTAGGCCTCGGCCCGCGTCACCTTGAACTCCTTCGTCCCGTTCTGCTTGAGAATGACTTCGTAATCGGCGCGAAAGTTGTCATTGATCGCGGTGACCGCGCAGCGGAAATCACTCTCGGTCGCGCAACCCGCCACGAACAGGACGAGCATCACGCAACACGCGGCAAGACGGTGCTTGCCGGTCATCTCGTTGGTGCCAGTTGTCATAGTCACTCCCGCAGCGGCCTGCGCCCGCGCTCGGCAAGAAAATCTTATCAGCAGACCTTCATGCTGGCGACCAGCTTGTCCGCCTGCTGGACTTCGACCGCCTGCAGCAGGCCTGCCATCTTCGCCCGCCCGGCCGTGGCGGCGGTATTGCCGCATCGCACCGCCAGGCTGTACCAGACATACGCAAAGGAGTAGCTCCTGGGCACGCCCCGTCCGTTCGCATAAGTTTCCGCGAGCTTGACCTGGGCAGCAGTATTTCCGCGCATGGCGACGGTCCTGAGTTGGTCGATGTCGTCAGGCAATGCCTGAGGCACGGGCTTCACGGGGGCCGGGGGTTTTTCGGCGAGATCCAGCTCCTGCTGCTTCCTGCGCGCGTCCTCCGCCTGCTGTTTCCTCTCGGCCTCCAGCTCCTGCTGCCTCCTGCGCGCGTCCTCCGCCTGCCGTTTCCTCTCGGCCTCCAGCCCCTGCTGTCTCTTGGCCGCTTCCTGCTCCTGCCGTTTCTTCTCGGCCTCCAGCTCCTGCTGTCTTTTGCCCGCTTCCTGCTCCTGCCGCTTCTTTTCGGCATCCAGCTCCTGCTGTTTCCTGATTGCTTCCTGCTCCAGCCGTTTCTTCTCAGCTGCCTCCGCTTCCCGGAGTTTTCGCTCCATTTCCTGCAGGCGCTCTGCGTCGAGACCCTTGCGCTCTTTTTCGAGTTGCTCCCTCATTTGCTCTATATCCGGTTTCGCTTTTTGGTCCGTTCTACTCACGAGCAGGAAAATGGCGATCGCGATCGCGCCCGCGACCGCGCCGACGATCGCCCAGACGAGCGGCATGCGCGCGCCGGACATGGCAGCGGGTGCCGCCACCGGCGCGGGACCGTGGGAGGGAGCACCGGACATGTCTGGAGGAACGGCGGGACGCGGTGGATTGGACTGCGGAGCGGGAACCACTGCGGGAGCTGCGGCGGACGGCTGCCCCGCAGAAGCCGGGCTTGCCGCGCTGCCGTTCCCCGCGAGTTCCTTGCGCCATTCCGCGATGGTCTGCGGCCGGTCCTTCTCGGCAAACTCGAGCGCGTGATCGATTGCCGTGAGCAGGCGGCCGGTGTAGCGCCCGCTGCCGACGGTTCGCGCCGGGACCAGCACTTCACGCGTGCTGCCGAGTATCCCCTTGCTGCGGGTGATCGCATCGAGCGGCGGCGCGCCTGTGATCGCGCGGTAGAAGGTGGCGCCGAGCCCGTAGATGTCGGTCCACGGTCCCTGGTTCTCCGAGGTGCTGTTGTACTGCTCGAACGGCGCGTAACCGGGCGCAACCAGGATCGTCATGGTGCGCGACTTGCCGAGGGCGTAGCGCGCCGAGCCGAAGTCGAGCAGCACCGGGCTGCCGTCCGTCCGGATGTGGATGTTGTCCGGCTTGATGTCGCGATGGATGAACCCCGCGTTGTGGACCAGCTCCAGCCCGTCGAGGATCGGCAGCAGGATGCGCAGCAGATCGGATTCCGGCAGCAGCCTGCGAGCTTCCAGCAGCGCGCCGAAGTTCTCGCCCTCCTCGAACCGCATCACCATGTACGCGGTGCCGTTGAACTCGAACACGGAATGCACGCGCACGATATTGGGGTGGTCGAAACGCGCCAGCGTGCGCGCTTCCTGGATGAAACGGTCGAGCCCCCAGCGGAAACGCTCGCGCTGGCTGTCGCTGCGCGACTGCACGGTCGCGTCCTGGCGGCGCGTGGCCACCTCGAAGGGCAGGTACTCCTTGATGGCGACCGGCTGGTCGAGATTGGTATCGCGCGCGAGGTAGGTGATACCGAACCCGCCCTGGCCGAGTACGCGCTCGACCGTGTACCAGTGCATGCGGTACTGCGGCTGCAGCGCGTCGGGATAGGCCGGGTCGCTCATGGTGGTGTCAGTTCAGGTTGATCAGGCTCGGTCTCTGTTTTTATCGAACACGATCATGCATTTATCATACATCAGATCACCTGCTGTCCCGCACCGGGCCGCCGAGAACCCGGCGGAATCGCGCTTGGGCGCCGCGCCCCCTGGAAAAGCCGCGAACCACTCCTGATTCATCAATTCATTGAAAAACGGAGTCCAGTGAAACCACCGCTTGCTTGAATCCCGGCCTTCGCCGTGAAGGCGTTTTCCAGGAATTCTTCAGGGGTTTGTCGGGCTCAAGCCCGACAAACCCCTCATCGGTAAGCGATCCGTAACCCTCTGGTTAGTCATCTGGAAGCGGCTCTCCCGCATTCTGGGGGCGTTCAAGCCGCAGCGAGTCACCAAACCGCATACCGGGATGGGCTCCGCGGCCGCCGACAGAGGAACGCAAACATGATCTACCAGGCAACTACCAATCGCCCGTCCGCTCCTGCCGCGAAATCCTCGAACGGTTTTGCTGTTGACCGCCTGTCAATCCTCTCGGTCAGGCAGGTCGGCAAGTGGTGCGCATACGTGCTGATACTGCTGACCCCGGGGACCTTCGTGATCCTCCCGGCGCTCTGGTTAATCCGGCGGTTCGTGTCTCCGTCCCGATGACGCCAGAAACCGGATATCTAGAACACGCCACGGAATCACACGGAATATGATTACCAGGACACTTTTAGCTGCGCGCCCCCTGACGCTGGCGCGCGCCGCCACGATGGGCGCGCTGCTGCTGTTCGCCGTGGCCTTGTGTTCCGAGGCCGCGCGGGCATTCGGATACACCGACACCACGCCCCGCGTCGTGCGCGCGAGCTTCGTGCTATTCACCGTGCTCGCGATCGGCGCCGCGATCGTCGAGTACTTCCTCGCCGCGACCCGCGAGCTGCAGCGCCTCAACACCGAGCTCGAGCGCCGGCTCGCGGAGAAATCGGAAGAGATCAAGGCCACCTACGCGCGCGTCGAGGAAGCCAAGCACGAATGGGCGCTCACGAGCGAGCGCCAGCGCATTCTCGCCGACATGCACGACGGCGTGGGCGCGAGCCTGGTGGGACTGCTGCGCCACGTCCAGACCGGACGCGCCAATCGCGC
>JAABRB010000153.1 GCA_011391185.1 Betaproteobacteria bacterium | reverse complement strand
AAGAACTGGTCCGCGGTATAGGTGCCGAAGTCGGTCCGCGCGATCTCGTCCTCGGTGAGATCGGGCATCAGCTTGCGCAGATCCTCCACGCCGTCATAGACGACGCGCATCGCGCCCGCGGTGAAGCGCGTGTTGCCGCCTGATTCGTCCTCGCGGGCGCGCTCGAGCACCAGCACGCGCGCGCGGCTTTCCCGGGCGGAAAGCGCCGCGCAGAAAGCGGCGTTACCGGCGCCCACGACGACGACGTCGTAGTTCGGTGCGTTCATTCAGCGAGATCCTTGATTTCCGGTAGTGATACGAACTGTTGCGCGTCCGGGGCGAGCGCCGCAAGGCCGGGAATGTATAGTTCAAATTACCGCGTGTCAAAATCGAATCGGCAATTCGATCGATAGCCCGAAGCTACGCAAGGGCCGGTGTGATCAGCTCCACGCCGGTCCAGTCGCCGGATTCGACCAGCATGCGGGCGGTGTCCTTGAGCTCGGCAGCGACGACGGCGGCCGCGGCCGAAAGCCGCTCGGGCGCCAGCGAATAGAGATAGTTCCGCCGCACCAGGTGCGCGTCCGAGATGGCGAGCGCGCGCCACTTCCTGCCGCGTTCGCCCTCGAGATAGATGGCCGCCATCGGCTTGATCGTCGCGCCCATGCCGTCGTAGACGCAATTCATTAGCAGCGACAGCGAATCGATTTCGGCGACGACGTGCGCGGTCAGATCGCGTTGCTCGAATTCCGCGGAGATGCGTCGACGCAGTCCGTGCGTGCTCGTGGGCAGAATGAGCGGTAGTTCCGCGGCCTCGGCAATGGTGAGGCTCGCGCGTCGCGAGGCGACGAGCGAACTGTGCTTCGGCAGCATCACGAACAGTTCTTCCTCGAGCAGCGCGTCGACGGACACCTCGCTGGCGATATCGGTGCTGAACAACACTGCGAGGTCCAGCTGGCCCATGCGCATCATGTGCCCGATGTGTCCGCTCATGCCCTCCACGACGTTGACGAGAATGCCCGGATAGCGCGCGCGGATGCTGCGCACCAGCGGGAGGCCGAGCGCCGAGACGGTGGTCGCGGGCAGGCCCACGGAGACCATGCCCTGCACCGCCTTCGACTCCTGCCGAGCGATGGACAATGCCTGTTCCAGCTGACGCAGCATGAACCGGGCGTGGTGGTAGAGCGCGAGGCCGTTGTCCGTGGGCGCGACGCCCCGGGCCGAGCGATTCAGCAGCGGCTTGCCGACCTCGCCCTCGAGCTTGCTCAGCATCTGACTGAGCGCGGGCTGGGCGATGAACAATTGCCGCGAAGCCTTGGAAAGGCTGCCGCTTTCGACAATCTGGGTGAAATAGCGAAGCTGACGAAGATCCATTCGCCTCCTCCTCGAAATGCGATGGCCAGCTATATATCTAGGTTATACCCAATCTCGGAAAACGGTATTTTCTGCTTGCTGTGGGGTTGCCTAGACTTCATGGGATGGACCGCAACAGGCCCCAAGCGGGCGTTCCGGTCCCCCAACGGGAGGAGATCAGCCATGACGAAAGACACGCGGAAGATCATTCCGGCAGTGCAGTCGGCGCGCCGTCGCAGCGTGCTGAAGGCCGGGGCAACCGTCGCCGGTGCGGTGGCACTCGGGTTCCCGGCGATCGTGCGCAGCCAGTCGGACAAGATCACGATCGGGCATCTGACACCGATGACCGGCTTTCTCGGCGCGCTCGGCGGCTGGGCCGTCCAGGGCATCAAGATGGCCCAGGAGGAGATCAACGCGTCGGGTGGTGTCAACGGGCGTCGGATCGAAATCCTCTCCGAGGACTCCGTCAACCCCGCGACCGCCGCGACCAAGGCACAGCGCATGTTCGAGCGCGACAAGGTCGACGTGCTGATGGGCGAGATCAATTCGGCCTCGGCAAAGACCATCATGCAGGTGGCCGAGCGCAACCAGCGCCTGTTCATGCAGATCGGCGCGCGCTCGGATGCGCTGCGCGGTGCGGATTGCAACCGTTATACGTTTCACGTCGACATCCCGGTGACCGTGATGGTGAACGCCGAGGGCCAGGGGCTGCTGCGCGAAGGGTTGATCAAGGGCAAGCGCATCTACAGCCTGACCTCGGATTATCTGTTCGGCCACGACCTGGCCAAGGCGGCCAAGAAATTCGTCACCGCCCACGGCGGCACCGTCATCGGCGACGAGCTGATCGCCACCACCGCGACCGACTTCAGCCCGTATCTGCTCAAGATCCGCCAGGCGAAGCCCGACCTTGTTGCAACGAACCTCGGCGGCAATCAGGTCACCAACTTCGTGAAGCAGTATGCCGAGTTCGGCCTGCCGTTTCCGGTCGCCGGCTTCAACCTCAATACCGCGGACGCCTGGGCGGCGGGCCGCGGCAACCTCGGCGGCATCTGGCCGACCGTCTGGCACCATGATATCGACATCCCGGGCACGAAGGCTTTCGTCGCCGCGTTCCGGAAGAAGTATGGCAAGACGCCGGAGAACCACGCCTGGATCGAGTACGTTTCGCTGAAAGTCATGGCGCAGGCGATGACCGCGACGAAGTCGACCGACACCGACAAGCTGATCGCCTACTTCGAGACGGAGGCCAAGTTCGACCTCCTCAAGCCGCGCCCGGGCTATTTCCGCAGCTGGGACCACCAGATGATGCAGGAGGCCTACACGTTCACGGTCAAGCCCGCAGGCACGTATAAGGAGGAGCAGGACTTCCTGATGTTCAGCGCGGCAATTCCCGCGCCGAACCAGCCACTGGAGCTCCTCGCGCCGACCAAAGCGGAGAATCCCTGCACCTTCAAATAGGACTTGAACAGGACTTCCGGATGCGGGCACCGCTGTTGCGCCCGCATTGATGACTGCGCGGTGGCGCCCATTCCGGGGCCACCGCTGCGCGCCTGCTCACGCCGCAACTGAACATGCAGTTCCTGTTCCTCCTCGAGCAGGTGGTGAATGGCCTCGTGCTCGGAGGCTACTACCTGCTGATCGCGCTCGGCCTGTCGCTCATCTTCAGCGTCGGCGGCGTGGTCAATCTCGCGCACGGCGCGTTCTACGCGCTCGGCGCCTATCTGTCGATCGAGGTCGCGAAGTATCTGGGCTTCGCCGCGGGCGTCGTCATCTCGCCGGTCGCGGTGGCGCTGCTCGGTATCCTCTTCGAGCGCTTCATCCTGCGCCGCTTCTATACCGCTGACCCGATCCTGTCGCTGCTTGTCACCTTCGGACTTGCCCTGGTGGCTGAGCAGCTGATCCGCATCATCTGGGGCGCGTCGCCGCTGCCGGCCGCGATGCCCGCCGCCCTGAAGGGCAGCGTCGTGCTGGGCGATTTTCTCTTCTCGCGCTACCGCCTGCTGCTGCTCGCCGTGGTGGCGGTGGTGCTCGCCGGCATCTGGCTCCTGCTCAACAGAACATCGTTTGGACGTGTCGTGCGCGCCGGCATCCAGCGACCGGACATGGTGGCTGCGCTCGGCATCCGCCTGCAGCCCTACATGACCGTGATCGTCATGCTGGGGGTCGGCATGGCGGCGTTGGGCGGCGCGCTCTTCGCGCCCATCGCGCTGGTGTATCCCGCGATGGGTGCGGAGATCATCGCGGTCGCCTTCGTGGTGGTCGTCATCGGCGGCCTGGGCAGCTTCTGGGGCGTGGTGCTCGCCGCGCTGCTGGTGGGCGTCGTGCGGGGGGTCACCATTCATTTCGTGCCGGCCGCGGGCGAAGCGTCGATGTTCGTGCTGATGTTCCTGGTGCTGCTGCTCCGGCCGCGCGGGCTGCTCGGCGAGCGCATCGAGAAGTTCGAATGAACGCCGGGTGGACGCACGCGAAGTATCGGCCGCTCCTGGTCGGGGTGGTCGCACTCGTCCTGCTGCCGATCGCGATGCGCATGCTCGGCCTGGGCACGAACTCGGCCTCGCAGATCGTGTGCTTCGCCATTGCCGCCCTCGGCCTGAACATGCTGGTGGGATTTACCGGGCTCCATTCCTTCGGCCACAGCGCCTGGTTCGGCATCGGCGCCTACGCCGCTGCCAACGCCCAGAAGCACTGGTTCGATGGACAGATCGCGTTGCCGCTCCTGTTCTCCATCGTGGTCGTCGCCGCGCTGTCCACCCTCGTGGGCCTCCTCATCCTGCGCCGGCGCGGCGTGTACTTTGCGCTCCTCACGCTGGCGTTCGTGGCGCTCACCTACTCCATTGCATTCCGCTGGACCGCGCTGACCGGCGGCGAGGACGGGCTCGGCGGCCTGCAGCGCGGCGGTTTCGGGCCGGTTCACATGGACGACTCCGGCGTCTACTACGCGTTCGTCGCGCTGGTCGCGCTCGGCGTGCTGTACGTCCTCCTGCGCGTGACCCGCTCGCCGTTCGGCCACGTGCTCGTCGCGATCCGCGAGAACCAGCAGCGCGCCACCTTCCAGGGTTACAACGTCGATCGCTACCGGCTCGGAGTGTTCGTGCTCTCCGCCGTCGTGACCGGGCTGGGCGGTGCGCTGCTGGGATTCCTGAACTACCTCGTCTCGGCCGAAGCCGTCTCGGTGGAGCTGTCCGGCGAGCTGCTGGCGATGGTGGTGATCGGGGGGATGCACCAGATCCTGGGCCCGGCCCTCGGGGTGCTCTTCTACATCCTGTTTCGCGAGCTCTTCTCGATCTGGACCGCCAACTGGCTCCTGTGGTTCGGGCTGATCTTCGTCGGCTTCGTGATCTACTCGCCGAGCGGGCTGGCGGGCATCTGGGCGAAGCTCAAGCGGCGCTGGTGGCCGCCGCCCGAAGAGGCCGCCGCCATGAGCGCGCGCACGATCCGCGCAGGGGTGCCGCTGCCGGCGTTCCTGCGCGCCAGCGCGCGACAGGGAACGGTGCTCGCGGTCGACTCGGTCTCCAAGAATTTCGGCGGCATCCGGGCCGTCGCCGACGCGAGCCTCGCGATTGAAGCCGGCGAGATCCATGCGCTCATCGGTCCGAACGGCGCAGGCAAGACCACCGTGTTCAATCTGGTGTCGGGACTCTTCACGCCCGGCGCGGGCCGCATCCGCCTCGAGGGTCGGGAGATCGAGCGCCTCCCCCCGCACCGCATCTGCCAGCAAGGCATCGCCCGTTCGTTCCAGGTCACCAACCTGTTCAAGGGACTGTCGATCTACGAGAACCTGCGCCTGTCCCTGCAGGCGCGGCACCCGGCGCGGTTCAACGCCTGGCGCGACATCGACAGCTTTCCCGAGATCCACGCGGACACCGCGGAACTCATCAGGTTTCTCGGCCTGGAAGGCATCGAGGCGATCGAGGGCGGCGAGCTCTCCTACGGCGGGCAGCGGCTTCTGGACATGGGCATTGCGCTCGGCTCGAAGCCTCAAGTGGTGTTGCTCGACGAGCCGCTGGCGGGCCTGGCGGCGGCGGAGCGCGAGCGCGTGTCGAATCTGATCAAGACGGTCGCCATGGGCATCCCGGTGCTGATCGTCGAGCACGACATCGATCGCGTGCTCGGCTTCTCGCAGCACGTTACCGTGATGAATCAGGGCGAAGTGCTGATGACGGGCACGCCCGACCAGGTCCGCGCCGACCGGCGCGTGCAGGAAATCTACACCGGCACGGGAACGCTACCCGTCACCAGCCGGGAGGCCAGCGGGGCACGTGATCGCACGCATCTCCTGCGCTTCGAGCGTGTCAACGCCTTCTATGGCAAGAGCCACATCCTGACCGACGCGACGCTTGACGTGCGCGACGGCGAGATCGTGGCGCTGCTCGGACGCAACGGCGCGGGCAAGTCGACGTTGCTCAAGACGCTCGCGGGCCTGGTGCGGGCAGCGTCAGGCCGAATCGAGTTCGGCGGGCGCGATATCACCGCGCTTCCGGCGCCGGACATCGCGCGGATGGGCATCGGCTACGTGCCGCAGGGGCGCGGCCTCTTCGCCGGGATGACGGTTGCCGACAACCTGGCGCTCGGGCGCCTGGCGCGCGCCACCGACGGGCGCAACGGCGTCGTCTGGAGCGAGCAGAGGATCAACGAGCACTTCCCGCGACTGCAGGAGCGCATGCACGTCGCGGCGGACTACCTTTCGGGCGGCGAGCAGCAGATGGCGGCGGTGGCGCGCGCGCTGTCGGGCAATGTCAGGCTGCTGCTGCTCGACGAGCCGTTCGAGGGTCTTGCGCCGACGGTGATCCAGGAGCTGTTCAAGGTCTTCGACCGGCTGCGCGGGCAGGTCTCCATCGTGATCGTCGAGCACAACCTGGATCTCGTGCTGGCGCTCGCGGACCGCGTGTTTGCGCTCGAGCGGGGGGCGATATTCCATGCGGGCCCCGCAGAGCCCCTGTTGAAGGACCTGGACTACCGCAAGCAGATTCTCTGGCTGTGACGATGACCGAACAATCGAGGAGAGCGCCCAATGAACGAGCGTATTGACACCGCGGTCGCTGGCACCGGATCGAGCGCCGCACACCCGATCCTGGTGGACGGCGAATGGATCGCGGGCAGGGGCGATGTCCTCGCGGTGGTCGACAAGTACCGGCTCGAGCCCGGTGCGTATGTGACCACGGCGGACAAGGATCAGGTTACGCGCGCGGTCGCCAGCGCCCATGCCGCATTCCGCGGCGGCGCGCCGGTTCCGTTCGAGCGTGGCGCAATTCTCGAACGTGCCGCGATGCTGGTGCAGGCACGGCTCGACGAGTTCGTGCGCATCATGCAGATGGAGGCCGGATTCACCGTCTCGGATGCGAGCGGGGAAGTCCGTCGTTGCGCCGAGACCTTGCGGCTTTCCGCCGAGGAGGCGCGCCGTCTGGCGGGCGAGGTCGTGCCGCTTGCCGGCGCGCCGCAACAGGCGGGCCGCTTCGGCTTCACGCTGCGTGTCCCGCTCGGCGTTGTTGTCGCGATCACGCCGTTTAATTCACCGCTCAACACGGTCACTCACAAGGTCGCGCCCGCATTTGCCGCAGGCAACGCGGTGATTCTCAAGCCGGCCTCGTCCACGCCGCTCACGGCCGGCAAGCTGATCGAAGTGCTCGTCGAGGCAGGCATTCCGCGCGGATTTCTCGCGCTGATTCACGGCAGCGCCCAGGTCGCGAGCTGGCTGCTGGAGGACGAGCGCGTACGCTTCTTTGCGTTCACGGGCAGCACCGAGGTGGGCCGCAAGATCCAGCAGGCGGCAGGTCTCCGTCGCACCCAGATGGAACTGGGCTCGATCGCCTTCACGATTCTGTGCGACGACGCGCGGTTGGAAACCGCTTTGCCAAAAGTCGTCAACGCGGGCTATCGCAAGGCCGGCCAGGTCTGTACTTCGATTCAAATGTTGCTGGTGCATCGGTCGATTGTCGAGGACGTGCAATCGCGCCTGACCGGAATGGTGAAGGCGCTGCCTTTCGGCGATCCTTACGATCCGAATACCGTGGTCGGACCGATCATCAGCGAGCAGGAGGCGATTCGCATCGATAGCTGGATCGAGGAAGCAGTGTCTCGGGGTGCCAGGCGCCTGGCCGGCGGAGACCGCAAGGGCGCCGTCGTGCCGCCGACGCTGCTCGCATCGGTCGACGATTCAATGAAGGTCGGCTGCCGGGAGGTGTTCGGTCCGGTCGTCTGCATCGCGCCCTTCGACTCGCTGGATGACGCGATCGCGCGCGTCAACGCCACGCCCTTCGGCCTCGCTTGCGGGATCTTCACCAACCGGTTGGACGACGCCTTCGCGGCGGGGCGTCGGCTGGAGGTCGGCGGCGTGCACATCAACGAGACGTCGAGCTCGCGGGTCGATCTGATGCCCTACGGCGGCTCGAAGGAGAGCGGATTCGGCCGGGAAGGGCCGCGCTACGCGGTGCACGAGATGACAGAAGAGCGCATCGTGACGTTCGCCCTGGGCTAGTGTCCCGAATCAGAAATTCGTTGAAGAAAACCGCTCGGTTCGCCGCCAGGCGTCGTTCCGCTCCTTGCCAAGACGGCCAGTCTTGGCTGCGACCTGGGGGAAAGGAAGGGGTCC
>JAABRB010000152.1 GCA_011391185.1 Betaproteobacteria bacterium | reverse complement strand
ACCCGCCGCGGTGCCGAATCCGACCGTATAGATCCGCACGCCCCGCTCCGCGGCCATCTTGGCGGTTTCAATGGGATTCGGTCCGGTCGTCGTCCGACCGTCGGTGAGCAGGATGATCGCGGCCGACGGGTGGGATCCGGGCGGGACCGGCTTGAAGGGTTTCCGCTGCGCCTTGGCGGTCTGATCAATCGGCACGCCGCGCCCGCCGTCCCGCGAGGGCGCGCCCCGGAAGAGATGTGGTTCGAGTACGATGCCTTCGTCCGGGAACAGCGCGGCGAGGGAAACGATAATTCCGCTGCCGATGGCGGTGTGGCGCTGCAGCTCGAACCGGTCGATGGCGCCGATCAGATCTTCGCGGTTCCGCGTGGGGGTCTGCACGACCGACGCCGTGCCCGCGAACGAAACGATGCCGATGCGGACATCCGACGGCTGCTCCATGACGAACGCTTTTGCGGCGGTTTGCGCCGCTTCCAGCCGGCTCGGCTCGACGTCCCGGGCACGCATGCTGAGGGACACGTCCATGGCAAGAATGATCGTGCGCTGCTCGGAGGGCAGGGTGATCACGGCGTTCGGGCGTGCGCTCGCGACGAGCCCCGCGATAACGGCCAGCAGGAAGAGGAGCGGCGGGACGTGGCGCCGGAACCGCTGCCACGGACCCATGGCCTCCCGAACCAGGGCCACGCTCGTGTACCGGATGGCCGCTCGCTTCTTGCGGCGCAGCAGCAAGACGTACAAGGCGACGAGCACCGGCACGCCGAGCAGCAGCCAAAGCACTTCAAACCACAGGAACGCCATGGGATTACTCCCGCGAACGCGCGCTCGCCAAAGCGCAACTGCCCCGCTTGAGCCGTCAGCCCACCCCCGGAATCGGCGGAGCGACGCCCACTCACTCTAGCACCGACCGGGCGCTTCGTACGCGTGACTTTGTGGTGGCCTGCGGGTTCCGCATCCGCGCGCGCCGACCGGACGCGTGGCACGGCCGCTGACAACCGGTTCCGTCAACAGAACCGCAGACGGGCTAGGCCTCGTGCAGGATGCCGTGGACGATGTATCCGCCCGACTTGTCGTCCCGCTCGAGATCGAGCAGCTTGCGGCTTTGCGCTTCCTCGAGGAGCTTGGAGAACGACCGGAAGCCGTAGTAGGACTCGGTGAAGCCCGGCATCCGGCGCTTGATCGCCTGTTTCACCGCGGAGCCCCAGAGCTTCTCGTCGCCCGTGCGCTCGCCGAGCAGTTCTTCGGCGGTCTTCACGACGAGCTCCATCGCTTCCTCGGGCTTGCCGGATTCCGCGTTCGTGGGCGTCTTCTTGTCGGCGTCGCCGCTCTTTGCCGGCTCCTTGCGCCGTGCGCGCCGCTGCGGCTTTGCCTCGCGCACCAAGTCGTCGTAATAGATGAACTCGTCGCAGTTGGACATCAGGAGATCGGACGTGGAGTTCTTGACGCCGACGCCGATCACTTCCTTGTTGTTCTCGCGCAGCTTCGACACCAGCGGCGAGAAGTCCGAGTCGCCGCTGATGATGACGAACGTGTCGACGTGCGGCTTGGTGTAGCAGAGGTCGAGGGCATCGACCACCATCCGGATGTCCGCCGAATTCTTGCCCGACTGGCGCACGTGCGGCACTTCGACGAGCTCGAACGCGGCCTGGTGCATGGCGCTCTTGAACTCCTTGTAGCGCTCCCAGTCGCAGTACGCACGCTTCACGACGATGCTGCCCTTGAGCAGCAGCCGCTCCAGCACCCGCCCGATATCGAACTTGTCGTATTTCGCCTCGCGAACCCCGAGCGCGATGTTCTCGAAGTCGCAGAAGAGCGCCATGTTGTTGTCTTCGGCCTGGTTGGGCATGCGTGGTTTCTTGTCTTGGTGCGGGTCGGCGGGACCGGCCGCAGCGTTGCTAATACGCCAATTATCCGCGCAATCGCCCTCGGCCGCAGGGGGAGCGAGCGCCCGGCCACTATTCTTGTCCCTCCGCCAATGCCGCCTGCCTCCCGCGCGGCACGTCGACCCCCGCGAGGAGCGCGAGGCCGGCGACGAAGAACGCGCCGGTGACCAGGATCGCCAGGCGGTGGTCGCCCTGGGACAGCCAGGATACGAGGCCGTAGCACATCGGGCCGATGATCGCGGACAGCTTGACCGCGAAGCCCCACAGCCCGAAGAACTCGGCGCGGCGCGCTTCCGGACTGAGGTAGCCGACCAGCGCGCGCGCGGCGGACTGCGAAGCGCCCAGCGAGAGACCGGCGAGATTCGCCGCCACCCAGAAGAGCGCGCGGCCTTCCGCGAGCCACGCGCAGGCGATGGTCGCGATCCACATGATGAGCGTCAGCGTCAAAGTGCGCACGTGCCCGAGGCGGTCCTGCACCTGCCCGAAGGCGAATGCGCCGAGCGCGGCGGTCACGTTCACGGCGAGAATCATCACGATCGTGTCCCGCGTGTCGAATCCCAGCGCCTCCTGCGCGTAGATCGCCGCGAGCGCCACGACGGTCTGCACACCGGCCTGGTACACCGTCACGCACACGAGGAAGCGCGCGAGATCGCGATACTGCGCCGCGTTCCGCAGCGTGTGAGCGAGGCGCAGGAACGAATCGCGGATGAAGCGATGATGAGCGCCCACCGGCTGCGGCACTGCGCGTTCGCGCAGGAAAAGGAAGGTCGGCAGCGACGCGAGAGCAAAGACCCCGGCAGTGATGAGCATCGTGACCGGCACATACTCGGTCGCGGCGTGGCCCTGGCCCTGGGTCCAGGTGACATAGGCGAGACACAGACCGAGCGTCAAGAGGCCGCCGACGTAACCGAGCGCCCAGCCCCAGCCGGACACGGTGCCGAGCGACTCGCCTGCGGCGATCTCGGGCAGAAATGCCGCAATGAGGTTTTCGCCAGTGCCGAAGAAGTAGTTCGAGATCGCGACCAGCACCATCGCCAGCACGAGGTTCGACGGACCGGTGAGCGCGAGCGCGGCGGTGAACGCGACACACCCCACCGTGGTGAACACCAGGAGCGTCTTCTTCGCGGCGCGGAGATCCGCGTAAGCCCCGATCACGGGTGCGCTGATCATGATGAGGAGGTAGGACACCGCGAGCGCGCTCGTCCACGCGAGCGTCGCCCAGGGCGCCTTGCCCGCAATGACGCCCACGAAATAGGCGTTGAACACAGCGGTGATGACAACGGTGGTGTAGCCGGAATTGGCGAAGTCGTACATCGCCCATGCGAGCACTTCGCGCGGGCGAACGCCTGGCGCCAGACGCTTGCGTGCAGGGGAATCGGCGGATTTCAAGTGAAGGTCACCGCGGTTTCGGGATCATAGCCGGCAAGTCGATCCTGCCGCGATCCGCTACACTCTTTTGGCCCACCCGCGGGGCGCATCCATAAGAAGCGAACGACAAAGGAGTCAATCGATGGCAATCATCCAGGAATTCAAGGAATTCGCGATCAAGGGCAATGTGATGGATCTCGCGATCGGCGTGATCATCGGCGGCGCGTTCGGCAAGATCGTGGACTCGGTGGTCAACGATCTCATCATGCCGATCATCGGACGTATCACGGGCGGACTGGATTTTTCGAACTACTTTCTTGCCCTCAAGGACATCCCCGCGGGAACGCCCATGACGCTCGATGCCGTGAAGAAGGCCGGCGTGCCGGTCTTCGCGTACGGCAATTTCATCACCATCTCGATCTATTTCGTCATTCTCGCCTGGATCATCTTCATGATGGTGAAGTGGATCAACAAGCTCAAGCGTGAGGCGCCCGCTGCACCGGCAGCGCCCCCAGAGCCGCCCGAGGACGTCAAGCTGCTGCGCGAGATCCGCGATTCGTTGAAGAAGTGAGAATTGGTAAGAGGGAATTGATTCTTTTCCCCTCCTCTCCGAGGAGGGGTGGCGCCGAAGGCGACGGGGTGGTGGGTGCTCTCGATCGAAGCGGCAACCACCCCGCCCCAGGTGGGGACGAAGGGGCCCCACCCCCCTTTGTGCGCGGGCACCCCTCCTTGAAAAGGAGGGGAACAACCACTCGTTCGAGCTATCCCCCGAACGCCTGCCCGGCCACGCTGACTGTCTCGGCGATCTCGGCTTCCGTGTGCGCGGCCGAGACGAATCCCGCCTCGAATGCCGAGGGCGCGAAGTACACGCCCTTCTGCAGCGCGGCGTGGAAGAATCGGTTGAACGCGTCCTTGTCGCTCGCCATGACTTCCGCGAACGAAGTCGGCGGTTGCGCGCGGAAATAGAGACCGAACATCCCGCCCACCGATTTTGCGGAGAATGCGACACCGCGCTGCTTCGCCGCCGCGGCGAGCCCTTCGACCAACAATCCGGTGCGCTGCGACAGGCGCTCGTAGAACCCGGCTTCCTGCACGATTTTCATGGTTGCGAGACCCGCCGCCACCGCGACCGGATTACCCGAGAGCGTGCCCGCCTGATAGACCGCCCCGAGCGGCGCGATGCACTCCATGATGTCGCGCCGGCCGCCGAATGCGGCAACGGGCATGCCGCCGCCGATCACCTTGCCGAGTGTCGTGAGATCGGGCGTGATGCCGTAGCGTCCCTGCGCGCACCCGAGGCCCACGCGAAAGCCGGTCATCACCTCGTCGAAGATCAGCACCGCGCCATGCTGCGTGCAGAGCTCGCGCATGCGGCGGAGAAATTCCGGCGAGCCCTCGACGAGATTCATGTTGCCGGCGATCGGCTCGACGATCACGCCGGCGATTTCTCCGGCCATTGTCCGGAAAGCGTCCTCGAGTTGCGTGGTGTCGTTGAACGAGAGCACAACCGTGTGGCCGGCGATCTCGGGCGGCACGCCTGCCGAGCTCGGGTTGCCGAACGTGAGCGCGCCCGAACCCGCCTTGACGAGCAGGCTGTCGGCGTGACCGTGATAGCAGCCCTCGAACTTGATGATCTTGGGCCGGCCCGTGAATCCGCGCGCGAGCCGGATCGCGGTCATCGTCGCCTCGGTGCCCGAGCTCACCAGCCGCACGAGCGCCATGCCTGGCAGAAGCTTGCCGAGCAGCTCGGCCATCTCGATCTCGGCTTCGGTGGGTGCGCCGTACGAAAGTCCGCGGCCGGCGGCCGCGCGCACCGCTGCCACGACCGACGGATGCGCGTGGCCCACCACCGCAGTGCCCCATGAGCCCATGTAATCAATGTAGCGCTTGCCGTCGGCGTCCCAGAAATGAGGCCCGTCGGCCCGCGCGAAGAAGCGCGGCGTGCCGCCCACGGCCCGAAACGCCCGCACCGGGGAATTGACACCCGCGGGAATGATTCGCTGGGCCCGGTCGTATAACGTGTCGTTGCGCGATGTCATCGTTCAGGTTGCTCGAAGAGATGTTTGAAGGCACGCGCCCGGACGGCTACGTCCGGGGCGTCGAAAACTGCGCTGATGACGGCAAGGGCATCGGCGCCTGCCGCGATCACTGCATCGGCATTGTCGATGGTAATGCCGCCGATTGCGACGAGTGGCAGCCCGACTGCGCGGCGCGCTTCCGCGAAGAGCGCGAGCGGCGCCCGTACTGCGGCCGGCTTCGTGGGCGAGGCGAACACGGCTCCGAACGCGACGTGGTCGGCACCGGCTGCTTTCGCCGCAAGGGCGAGATCCAGGCGGTCGTAGCACGATGCGCCCAGCAGCTTGTCCGGGCCGAGCCACCGGCGCGCCGCGGCGATATCGCCGTCGTCGGCACCCAGGTGCGCGCCATCCGCACCCGCTTCCCGCGCAAGTTCGACGTCGTCATTCACGATGAGCGGTGCGCCGCTTGCGTGGCAGAGCTCCGCGAGCGCGCGCGCCTGTTCGTGGCGCAGTGCCGATGGCGTGCTCTTGCTCCGGTATTGAATGGCGGCAGCGCCTCCGGTCAACGCGGCGCGCACGAGCATGAGGAGCCGGTCGGTGTCCGGTTCCTCGGGCGTGATTGCATACAGCCCCCGTGGCAGCGCCCGCATGCGTCAATCCCCGCGCGGTGGCTTGTCCGGATTTTTGTCCGGATCTTTGTCCGGATCTTTGTCCAAATCCTCGACCGTGCGCGCCCAGAAGAAGCGGTCGGGGATCAGCTGACCCATCCCCGGGCGGAACGCGGCACGCAGCGCCTGCCACGCGTATTCCTGCGCCTCGCGGACCGCTTCCGGCACTTCCAGGCCGTTCGCGAGCGTCGCAGCAATCGCCGCGGCCAGCGTGCAGCCGGAGCCATGGTAGCTCCCCGCCAGTCGTTCCCACTCATCGGCGCGCACGAACCCGTCCTCGCAGTAGAGCGTGTTCACGACGCTGGGCGTGGCCTCGTGCGTGCCCGTGATCAGTACGTACTCCGCGCCGAGCTCGAGCAGACGCGCGGCGCAAGTGGCGAGCGGGGGGTCTTCCTCCTCGTCTGCCTGCGCCAGCCGCCGCGCCTCGATGCCGTTCGGCGTGAGCACGGTCGTCTGCGGGACGAGGAGCTCGCGCATCGCGGCGATCACGTCCTCCGTCGCGAGTTCGTCGCCACGTCCCGAGGCGAGCACGGGGTCGAACACCAGGGGCACGTCCGGATAGTCGGAAACGACCTCGGCGACGGCAGCCACGTTCTCGACGCTGCCCAGCATGCCGATCTTGAACGCGGCGACCGCCATGTCCTCGAGGAGACTGCGCGCCTGATCGACCACCCATTCCGCATCGATCGGCATCACCTGCTGGACGCCGGTGGTGTCCTGCACGGTGAGTGCCGTGACCACCGACAGCCCGTGGCAGCCCAGCGAGCCGAGGGTCAACAGGTCTGCCTGCAGGCCGGCGCCCGAGGTCGGGTCCGAGCCGGCGAACACCAGTACGAGCGGTGGCGCGGGGAGGAGCATCGAGGCGGCCCGACAGGCCGGGTGGCGAGCGGCCGGTGCCGCAAGGTAAGATGTGCGCCGATTTTAGCCCAAACCATTGGTGATATGACGGAAACTGCTCAAAATTCCAAGACTTGGATGTGCCTGATCTGCGGATTCATCTATGATGAATCGGCCGGTCTGCCTGACGAAGGCATTGCCCCAGGCACCCGCTGGGAGGATGTCCCCCTCAACTGGACCTGTCCCGAATGCGGCGCCCGCAAGGACGACTTCGAGATGGTCGAGATCTGATCAGCGGGCGCGCCCCCCGACCCTATTTCCTGAACACGGCGCTTTCCACACTTCAGAAACTGCGTTAAAAAGTTGGCCGAAGCTATGATTCCCGCATAGCCATTTGGCCCGGCCGTCCTTTAGAATTCCGCGACGCGCTAGCCTTGGGTGGGGGTAGGATTCCCCCCACGCAGGACGAAAAGGAGACTCCTCGTGAGCGGGACGGCCAATACTCTTTCCGGGACCAAAGTGATGGTGATCGATGATTCGAACACCATCCGCCGCAGCGCCGAGATTTTTCTGATGCAGGCCGGGTGCAAGGTGATCCTTGCCGAGGACGGCTTCGACGCGCTCGCGAAGATCAGCGACCACCAGCCCGACATCGTCTTCTGCGACATCATGATGCCGCGGCTCGACGGCTACCAGACTTGCGCGCTGATCAAGAAGAACCCGCGCTTCGCCCAGACGCCGGTGATCATGCTCTCGTCCAAGGACGGTCTGTTCGACCGGGCACGCGGCCGCATGGTCGGTTCCGACGAGTACCTGACCAAGCCGTTCACCAAGGACAGCTTGCTGAAGACGGTCGGTACGCACACGCCGAGCCGAGTCTGAGATTCAAGGAGAAGCACCCCATGACCGTTCACAAGATTCTCGTGGTCGACGATTCACCCACCGACCGGCAGTTCATGACCGAGACCCTTTCGAAGAAGGGCTATCAGGTGGTCACCGCCGACAGCGGCGAGTCGGCCGTCGAGAAGGCGAAGAGCGAAAAGCCCGACCTGATCCTCATGGACGTGGTCATGCCGGGCCTGAATGGCTACCAGGCCACGCGCGCGATCACGCGCGACGAGGCGACCAAGCACATCCCGGTCATCATGTGCACCAGC
>JAABRB010000151.1 GCA_011391185.1 Betaproteobacteria bacterium | reverse complement strand
GAACAGGAGGAAACCGGCTGGTTTCCTCCCGTTACCCTCCTTCCCGCTAAACCCAACTACCGCTCGCGCTGTTCGTCACGCGTTCACTTCTGGTCCTTGACCTCGGTGAATTCGGCGTCGACGACGTTCTCGTCGGTCTTCTGCTGCTGGCCTGCCTCGGCGGCGCCTGGTTGTGCGCCCTGCGCGCCGCCGGCCTGTGCCGCCTGCGCGTCGGCGTACATCTTCTCGCCGAGCTTCTGCGAGGCAGCGGACAGCGCCTGGCTCTTGGCCTCGATGGTCGCCTTGTCGTCGGACTTGAGCGCCTCCTCGGCATCCTTCAGCGCGGCCTCGATCTTCGCCTTTTCTTCAGCGCCGATCTTGTCGCCGTGCTCGGCGAGCGACTTCTTCACCGTGTGCACCAGGCTGTCGGCCTGGTTCCGCGCGTTCACCAGCTCGTGCGCCTTGCGGTCGTCCTCGGCGTGCGCCTCGGCGTCCTTCACCATGCGCTGGATCTCGTCCTCGTTGAGGCCGGAGTTCGCCTTGATGGTGATCTTGCTTTCCTTGCCGGTCGCCTTGTCCTTGGCCGACACGTGGAGGATGCCATTCGCGTCGATGTCGAACGCGACCTCGATCTGCGGCATGCCGCGCGGCGCGAGCGGAATTCCTTCGAGATTGAACTGGCCGAGGCTCTTGTTGCCCGACGCCATCTCGCGCTCGCCCTGCAGCACATGGATCGTCACCGCGCTCTGGTTGTCGTCGGCGGTCGAGAAGACCTGCTGCGCCTTGGTCGGGATCGTGGTGTTGCGCTTGATGAGCCCGGTCATCACGCCACCGAGCGTCTCGATGCCGAGCGTGAGCGGGCTGACGTCGAGCAGCAGCACATCCTTGACGTCGCCCTTGAGGACGCCGCCCTGGATCGCCGCGCCGACCGCCACGGCCTCGTCGGGGTTGACGTCCTTGCGCGGTTCCTTGCCGAAGAACTCGCGTACCTTTTCCTGCACCTTGGGCATGCGCGTCATGCCGCCGACCAGGATCACGTCGCTGATGTCGCCGACCTTCACGCCGGCGTCCTTGACCGCTATGCGGCACGGCTCGATCGTGCGATTGATGAGCTCCTCGACCAGGTTCTCGAACTTGGCGCGGGTGATCTTCATCGTCAGGTGCTTCGGCCCGCTCTGATCCGCCGTGATGTAGGGCAGGTTGATCTCGGTCTGCTGCGAGCTCGAAAGTTCGATCTTTGCTTTCTCGGCCGCTTCCTTGAGGCGCTGCAGCGCGAGCACGTCCCTGGAGAGATCGACTCCTTGCTCCTTCTTGAACTCGCCCACGATGTACTCGATCACGCGCTGATCGAAGTCCTCACCGCCGAGGAAAGTGTCCCCGTTCGTCGCGAGCACCTCGAACTGCTTCTCACCCTCGACATCCGCGATCTCGATGATCGAGACGTCGAAAGTGCCGCCGCCCAGGTCATAGACCGCGATCTTCTGGTCCTTGCGCCCGCCCTTGTCGAGGCCGAACGCGAGCGCAGCTGCGGTCGGCTCGTTGATGATGCGCTTCACTTCCAGGCCCGCGATGCGGCCCGCGTCCTTGGTCGCCTGACGCTGGGAATCGTTGAAGTAGGCCGGGACAGTGATCACTGCCTCGGTCACGGTCTCGCCGAGATAGTCCTCGGCGGTCTTCTTCATCTTGCGCAGCACCTGTGCGGACACCTCGGGCGGCGCGATCTTCTTGCCGCGCACCTCCACCCAGGCGTCGCTGTTCTCGGCGCGTACGATCGAGTAGGGCATCATGTTGATGTCCTTCTGGACCTCTTTCTCCTCGAAGCGGCGGCCGATCAGGCGCTTCACCGCGTAGAGCGTGTTCTTCGGATTCGTCACCGCCTGGCGCTTGGCCGGCGCACCGCACAGCACCTCGCCGTCTTCCATGTAGGCGACGATGGAGGGGGTCGTGCGGGTGCCTTCGGAGTTCTCGATGACTTTGGGCTTGCCTCCCTCCATGATGGCGACGCAGGAGTTCGTGGTGCCCAGATCAATGCCGATGATTTTTGCCATGTTCGTGTCCTTGCGAGTGCTGGTTGTCTCGTTCCTGGCCGATAGTTGAGGCTAATTCCCTGAACTTCAACCCTCTTTGGGCTTCGCCACGGTGACGAGCGCGGGGCGGATCACGCGGTCATGCAGGAGGTAGCCCTTCTGCAGCACGTTGATCACCGTGTTCGGCGTCTTTTCGGAGGGAAGCATGCTGATTGCCTCGTGGCGGTGCGGATCGAACGGCTCGCCGGCCGGGTCGATCTCGCGGATCTGCTGGCGCTCGAAAATGCCCGCGAGCTGCTTCAAGGTGACCTCCACGCCGGCCCGGAGGCTTTCCACCGACTGGGATTCGGCGTTGAGGGCGGCTTCCAGGCTGTCTTTCACTTGCAGCAGGTCGCCCGCGAACTTCTCGAGCGCGTACTTGTGCGCCCGGGCGATATCGTCCTGGGCCCGCTTGCGGACGTTTTCGGTCTCCGCCGCGGCACGTAGCCAAGCCTCGTGGTGCTCTTTTGCCTTGGCCTCCGCTGCCGCAATCGCTTCCGCCAGATCGACGGCGGCGGACGCGGTTCGCTCAAGTGTCGGATCCTGACCGGGCGTTTCCTCGGGAGCGGGGGGTTTGGGGTCCCGGTTGCCGGGGTCCGGATTCATGTTCTGATAGGCCTCCATGTGACTCCCGGAGTATTGGGGCACGACCCATGAATTCAAGCCCCGGCAGGAATCCTCCCGGATCAAGGAGATAACGCTTGATGGCGGAGACGGTTCGCGCCGGCTGATCGGGCCACCGGGCGCCGCGCCGCGTCAGCGACGCTTCAGTCTTTCGCGCCGAGGGCCTTGGCGCGGCGCTCGCTTTGCCGGGCACTGGCCTGGGCTGCGGTGCGGTCCCAGGTTGTGGTCGCCCAGCCGTGAAGGTGGCCGAGCGCGATCGTCGTCAGCGCCTTGATCCAGTCGTCGCGGTCATTCAGGCAGGGAATGTAGCGAAACTCCTTGCCCCCGTTTGCGAGGAACGCGGCGCGACATTCAATGTTGATCTCCTCGAGCGTTTCCAGGCAGTCGGCGATGAACCCGGGACAGATCACGTCGACGCGCCCCACGCCCTCGCGCGCGAGGTGCTCGAGCGTCGCCTGGGTATAGGGCTTCAGCCATTCCGCCCGGCCGAAGCGGGACTGGAACGCGAGCGTCCAGGTTGCGGGTGCGAGCTCGAGATCCTCGGCGAGCAGCCGCGCGGTCTTCTGGCACTCGCAGTGATACGGATCGCCGCGGTCGAGCGTGCGACGCGGCACACCATGGAAGCTGATCACCAGGCGATCCGGGCGGCCGTGCTCGCGCCAGAATGCACGCACGGTATTTCCGAGCGCGCCGATGTAAGCGGGGTGATCGTGGAAGTCCCTGACGAGCCGAAATTCGGGAACGTTTCGGGTCCGCGCCAGATATGCCGCAACCCGGTCGAACGCCGTCGCGGTGGTGCTTGCCGCGTACTGCGGATAGAGCGGTAGCACGAGGATGCGACTGCAACCGTGCGCTTTCAGCCTTTCGAGCGTCGCGTCGATCGATGGCTCGCCGTAGCGCATCGCGTAGTCGACGACGATCGGCGATTTCACCTGGAGTCCGAGGAAACCCTGCAACAGCTTGGCCTGCCGCTCGGTGTGCACCCGCAGCGGCGACCCGTCCTGCGTCCAGATCGCGGCGTACTTCTTCGCCGAGGCACGCGGCCGCGTCCGCAGGATGATGCCGTTCAGGATCAGCCACCAGATCGGCCGCGGAATCTCCACGACGCGCGGATCGCTCAGGAACTCGCGGAGGTATCGCCTGACGGCGTCCGGCGTCGGTTCCTCGGGTGTGCCGAGGTTGACGAGGAGGATCGCGGTTTTCGCGATGGTGCCGTGCTTGTATGGAGGCTCGCTGGCGAATGCCATTTCACCCTGCGCCGAAATGTCGGACGTTGACCGTGGCCCGCGCCGCGCGGACCCGGCGTTCTGCTACTCCCGGGAGAGCGCGCTGGAGACCAGCTTGGCCGTGATGTCGACGATCGGGACGACGCGCTCGTAGGCCATGCGCGTGGGCCCGATCACGGCCACCGTGCCGACCACCTGCCCGTCCACTTCGTAGGGTGACGAGATGACGCTGCATTCGTCGAGCGAGCTCAAGGCTGTCTCGCCGCCGATGAAGATCTGCACGCCGGCTCCGTGCAGGCTCGCGTTGAGGATCTGCACCAGCGCCGTCTTCTTGTCGAAGAGCGCGAACACCTCGCGCAGTCGCACCATGTTCGACGCGAGGTCGACCGAGTCGAGCAGGTTGTGCTCCCCGGAGATCACGTACGTCTCGGCGCTCTCGTTGAGCGCTTCGCTGCTCGCGTCGAGCGCCGCTGTCATGAGGACCGACATCTCCGCGCGCAGCTCGCGCAACTCGTCGTGCACGCGGCGCCGGATCTCGTCCAGCGTCATGCCGGCGTAGTGCTCGTTCACGAATGTCGCCGTGGTCGTCAGCTCGCTCTGGGTGTAGGTGTGTTCGGTGAAGAGAATCCGGTTCTGCACGTCGCCGCCCGGCGTGACGATGATGAGCAGCACCCGCTTCTCGGAGAGCAGCAGGAACTCGATGTGGCGGAACGCGGGTTCCTTGCGGCGCGTGGCAACGACGAGCCCCGCGAAGTGCGTGAGCTCGGACAGGAGCTGCGAGGCCTGGCTGATCACCCGCTGCGGATGATCGGGGTGGAGCTGACCCTCCAGCTGCTCGATCGCCGTTCGCTCGAGCGGCTTCACGGTCATCAATGTGTCGACGAACAGCCGGTAGCCGCGCGACGTGGGAATCCGCCCCGCGGACGTGTGCGGGCTCGCGATCAAACCCATCTCCTCCAGATCGGCCATGACGTTGCGCACCGTCGCCGGCGACAGGTCGAGACCGGAGAACCTCGAGAGCGCGCGCGAACCGACCGGCTCGCCATCGGCGATGTAGCGCTCGACGAGCGTCTTCATCAGGATTTGCGCGCGTGGGTCGAGCATGAAGGCCATTCTACCCGAGTCGAGAAGTCGGGGAAGCCACTGGTTTGGAGGGCATTTGTCGGTCGGTATCGGTATGGTCTAATGTGGCGCCATGCCGTCTGTTGCCAACCCCGCATTCAAGACTGTCGCCCTGATCGGCCGTTACAAGAGCCGGGACGTCGCCGAGCCGCTCGAGGAACTCGGACGCTATCTTACGGGTCAGGGTTGCAACGTTCTGGTGGAGCAGGATACCGCGGCGGAGTCGGGGGTCACGCACTTCCCGGCTGTGGATCGCGAGGATATCGGCGGACGGGCGGACCTCGTAGTCGTGCTCGGGGGCGACGGCAGCATGCTCTCGGCGGCACGATTGCTCGCGGCGACCGGAGTGCCCCTGATCGGCGTCAACCAGGGCCGGCTCGGATTCCTGACCGACATTGCGCTCGGTGCCATGGTCGACCAGATGGGCAAGGTGCTGGCAGGCGACTACCAGATCGAGCCGCGCACCATGCTCGACGTCGCTGTACATCGGGACGGGATCTCCCCATTCAGCACCATCGCGCTGAACGATCTCGTCGTGAACAAGGGGGCGACCGGTCGGCTGATCGAGATTCTGGTGCGCATAGACGGGGAGTTCGTCTACGACCTGCGCGCGGATGGTCTGATCGTGGCCACGCCGACCGGATCGACCGCGTATGCGCTGTCCTCGAACGGTCCCATCCTCCAGCCCGGTGTGCCGGGATTGGCACTGGTGCCGATCTGTCCCCACACGCTTTCCAACCGCCCGATTGCGGTGAGCGATGGCTGCGTCATCGAGGTCGCCATAAGGCGGGCCGCCGACGCGATGCTGCATTTCGATGGCCAACCGAGCTTCGAGCTCAGGGAAGGCGACCGGGTCACGGTCCGGCGCTCCGCCCACGTTCTGCGCCTCGTCCATCCGCCCGGCTACAGCTACTACGCCATGTTGCGCGAAAAGCTGCACTGGAGCGAGACGCTAGTCTAGAGTCCGAGCGTGCGGTAGGGACAAGTCATGCTCCTGAGTCTCTCGATTCGCGACTTCGCCATCGTCGACGCGCTCGACCTGAGGGTGGGAACAAGGGGGCACGGCCCCCTTGTAGATCCCCCAAACCGGGCGAGCGCACGGTAGACCCGCAAATGCTCCTGCATCTCTCCATCCGCGACTTCGCCATCGTCGACGCGCTCGACCTCGAGTTTGACCGCGCCTTCACCACCCTCACCGGCGAGACGGGCGCCGGGAAATCGATCCTGATCGACGCGCTGGCCCTCGCGCTGGGTGAGCGTGCCGATGCGAACATGCTGCGCATGGGTGCGGAGCGGGCCGAGGTCGTCGCGGAATTTGCGGTCGAGCGGCTCCCCGACGTCGAGACTTGGCTGCGCGAGAACGCGCTCGAGGGCGATCCCGGCCGGCTGCTGCTGCGGCGCGTGGTGGACAAGAACGGCCGCTCGCGCGCGTTCATCAATGGCACGGCCGCAACGCTCCAGCAGGTGAGTGGGGTGTCGGAATCGCTCATCGATATCCATGGGCAGCATGCCCACCAGTCGCTGGTGCGGGCCGAGGCGCAGCGCGCGATCCTGGATGCGCACGCGAGTCTGACGCCGCTCGCGCGCGAAGTGGGTGCGGCCTGGAAGGCATGGCAGGGCCTCGTCCGTGCCCGGACCGAGTACGAGACGAATGCGGCGGCCCGCAACGCGGAGCGCGAGCAGGTTGCATGGCAGGTCGAGGAGCTGCGAAAGCTCGCTCCCAAGGCCGGCGAGTGGGACGAGGTCAGTGCCGAACAGAGCCGCCTCGCGCATGCTGCCGGCCTGATCGAGGGGACGCACGCGGCCGTGGATGCGCTTTTCGAATCCGATTCGGCCGCGGCGTCGGCCGTCTCGGCGACCATTGCGCGCCTGCGCGCGCTCGTGGATTACGACGCGGCGCTCCAGGAGCCGCTGGGCTTGCTGGAGAGCGCCGAGGCGCAGCTCGGCGAGGCCGCGCATGCGCTGCGGCACTACGCCGATCGTGTCGAGCTCGATCCGGGCCGGCTCGCCGAGGTCGAACGGCGGGTGGAAGCGTTGCACTCGGCAGCGCGGCGGCTCCGGACTATGCCCGAAGGGTTGCCGGAGCTCCTGGAGCGTCTGACTGCACGCCTGGACGAGCTCGAAGTCGCCTCGAATCTCGATGCGCTCGTCGCCCAGGAGAAGGAAGCCCGCGGCAAATACGAGGAGCGGGCGCGCGCCCTTTCGGCGCAGCGCACGGCCGCCGCGGCCAAGCTCTCCAGGGACGTCACGGCGGCCATGAAAGAGCTCGCGATGGCCGGTGGGCGATTTACCGCGGCATTGCGCCCGGTCGATGGCGGCAGCGCCCAGGGCAACGAAGCCATCGAGTTTCTGGTTGCGGCCAACCCCGGACAGGAGCCGCGTCCGCTCGCCAAGGTGGCGTCGGGCGGCGAGCTTTCGCGAATCAGCCTTGCCATCCAGGTGATCACCAGCAAGGCGGCGGCGGTGCCGACGATGATTTTCGACGAGGTTGATTCCGGGATCGGCGGCGCAGTGGCCGAGATCGTCGGCAGAAAACTGCGGTCGCTCGGCCGCGAGCGGCAGGTCCTCTGCGTGACCCACCTCCCGCAGGTCGCCGCGCAGGCCGACCACCAATGGTCCGTCGCCAAGCTGACAGCGAACGGCGCGGTCCGGAGTACCGTCGCGGTCCTGGACGAGGCGGCCCGGGTGGAGGAGGTCGCGCGCATGCTCGGGGGCACCCGCATCACGGCCACCACCCGCAAGCACGCGGCGGAAATGCTCGACGCGCGGATGGCGGGCGAGCGGTGAGCGGCCACCCCAATTTGCCCGGGGTGCTTTGCCTCGGATAGAATCCGTCCTCTTCAGGCGCGTAGCTCAGCTGGTTAGAGCACTACCTTGACATGGTAGGGGTCGTTGGTTCGAGTCCAATCGCGCCTACCAACGGAAAAAGCAGAAGGTCACGAACAGGGG
>JAABRB010000150.1 GCA_011391185.1 Betaproteobacteria bacterium | reverse complement strand
CCAGCAGCTCGGCGCCGGCGGGAAGATCGAAGCCCTCGCGATGAAAATGATAGACGTGGTCCGGCCAGTTCATCAGCGCCGCACCCTGCGGCGTCGGTTTCAGCGGATAATAGCCGGCCTCGATCAGTCCTTCGGGATGGAAGGCGACGCGCCCGCCGAGCTTTCGCGCCAGGAACTGGGCGCCAAGGCAGATGCCGAAGAACGGCGTCTGCTCCTTGAGCGGCACTTCGAGCCATTCGATCTCGCGCCGCACGTATTCCTCGCTGTCGTTGGCGCTCTGCGGGCCGCCGAATATGGCGACGCCGGAATGGCCTGCGAGCGTGTCCGGCAGTGGATCGCCGAAGCGGGGCTTGCGGATGTCGAGCGGAAAGCCGCGCGCTTCGAGCATGTGCCCGACCCGGCCGGGGGTCGAGTGCTCCTGGTGGAGAAGGACGAGGATCGGCTTCATCGGACGCGCATGGATTTGGATCGCATTCAAGCGGGCCGGCCCGGCCGGCGCAAGATCGCACTTCGACGCATGGCTAGCTCTGTTTCTCGCCTTTTTCTTCCCGCATCTGCCGGCGCAGCGTGACTCGCTCGCGCGCCGGCACGTTCAGCAGTTCCGACGCGCGCCAGACCACGTTGTCCTCGAATTCACTGAGCGTGCCGTCGGCATAGGCGACCTCGAACATCATCTGGACGATGCGCGTGCGGCCTTCCTCGTCGAGGTGGTGATTGAGCACACTGGTGAAGCGATAGAGATCGACCGCCTCCTTGTCGGCGTGCAACGCCGCCTGCACGAGCTTCTCCGCCTCCTCGAGACCGAGATCGAAGCGGTAGGCCAGCACGTCGCGCAATTTGGCGTGCTCGGTCGCGTCGAAATTCTGATCGAGCGTGACGACGTGCACCAGCAGCGCAGCCGCGGCGAGGCGCAGATCGGTCTCGCCGAATGCTTGCGGTTGGCGGCTGCCGCCCGCGATTTCGCTGATGAATTCCCCGATCGATTGGAACATTCGAACCGGCTCCTTGTCCCGCAAGGTATAGCGAAGGAAACGCCGCGCGGCAGCAAGATCGACAAGCCTGTAAACTCCGCAGCAGCGCATGATTCGGAGCCCCCATGGCCCGCACGAGCTATTGGAAGCGCAACTGGTCCAACATCCTCCGGGTGGGCATGCTTGCGGTGGCGGTCCTGCTCGGCGTGGGCTTCGGCTACGACCAATGGGGCCGCCAGCAAAATTGGTACGGCCACCGCGATCTCACGGCGCTTCCGCCGGGCCCCGAGACCGACCTCATCCGCTATGGCTGGCAGCTCGTGGTCGAGACGCCGCGCCATATCGGCAAGAGCGCGACCGATCCCGCCAAGCGTTTCGCCGGCAACGATCTCGCCTGCACCCATTGCCACATGAACGCGGGGCTCAAGCCCTTCGCGGCGCCGCTCGTTTCCGCCTTCGCGTCGTTTCCGATGATGTTCAACGACATGGTGCTGTCGCTCGCCGAGCGCATCAATGGCTGCATGACGCGGAGCATGAACGGCTCGCCCTTGCCGAGGAACGGCCGCGAGATGGAAGCCTTCGTCGCTTACATGCAGTTCATCGCCCGCGACAGCCCTGTCGGCGTGCGCGTGCCCGGATCAGGACTTAAGCCGTTGAAGCCCGCGGAGCAGACGCCGAATGCTCAGCGAGGTGCCGCCGTTTTCACGCAATGGTGCGCGCGCTGCCACGGCCCGAACGGCCAAGGCGATCCGCGCACGCCGCCCGGCATCGGCTACGCCATCCCGCCGCTCTGGGGACCGAACTCGTTCAACGCCGCCGCCGGCATGGCTATTCCAGCGACCGCCGCGGCGTTCATTCGTTCCAACATGCCGCTCGGTATCGATTACAATTCGCCGCTGCTGACCGAGCAGCAGGCCTGGGACCTCGCCGCCTTCATCACCTCGCGGCCGCGTCCCGGTCCGCGGCCAGGAAGCCCAGTACGCTGATCTATTCGCGCTGATCTATTTCGGATCGGCGTCGAGCCGCGCGACCCATCCCTCAAGGCCCGCCCGCGCGGCCGGAAAGAGTTCCAGCACCTTGGGATCGTGCCCAGGAATGATGTGCAAAGGCGATGCGGCCAGGCGCTTGATCGTCTTGTAGCCCTCGAGCACGTCGGCCGCATTGTGCACGACCGGAAAGATGCGGCCTTCCTCGATGTGCCGATAGAGGTGGGTCGCGTCCGAGGCGAGCACCACGTAGCCGCGCCGGGTCTTCACCCGCACGCATTGCAGGCCCATGGAGTGGCCGCCGATCTTGTGCAGCGTGATGCCGGGCGCAAGCTCGTCGTCGCCGTCGTGGAATTCGACCCGGCCAGCGAAGACTTTTCGCACCATCGCCACCACGTCTTCCTCTTCGAACGCCCAGCGCTGCTGCGCGTGGCACATGCAGCGGCCGGTGGCGTAGAACATCTCCGTGTCCTGCATGTGATAACGCGCGCGCGGGAAGAGATCGTAGTTACCGGCGTGATCGAAATGCAGATGCGTCACGACGGCTTTCGCGATCGTATCCGGCGCGATCCCGAGCGCGCGCAGGCCTTCGGCGATCGGTTTATCGACCGTGCGCCCGCGTTTCGTCGCCATCGCTTCGTCCATGCCGGTATCGACGACGAACGTGCCGTGGGCGCCCTTGATGATCCAGACGAAATAATTGATCGCCGAGAGATGGTCGTGCGGATCGCCGCCGATGAAATTCTCAGACGAGCGGCGCTCGTGGTGCCCGTAGCGGATCGCGTAGATTTCATGGATATCGTCGGCCATTTCAGCTCGTCCCCTTCCCGCGCACGACAACGCCAGCCTTTTTCTCGATCGGCTGGATGATGGTGGTGAAATCCTTCTCCGGCCCGAGCTCGCTTGCCGCCAGCCGGTACATGGCGCCCACCGCGCTGGCGACCGGAAGCTTCAGCCCGAGCGCCTCGGCTTCCGAAAGACAAAGCTGCAGGTCCTTGTCCATCAGACCGTTGGTGAAGCCGTAGACGAACGTGCGGGTCAGGATCGCGCGCGGAAACTTGTCCTGGCTCGCGCTGTTGCGGCCGGTGCCGGCGTTGATCACTTCGATCATTACTTCCGGATCGAGCCCGGCCTTGACGCCCATGACCACGGCCTCGGAGGTCGCGACCATCGCCGTGGCCGAGAGCAGGTTGTTGGCGAGCTTCATGGTCTGCGCCATGCCCGGCCGCTCGCCGATCACGAAGACCTTTCCGAAAAACGCAAGCGCCGGCTTCACCCGCTCGATCTCCGCGCGCGGACCGGAGACCATGACCGCGAGCGTGCCCTTCTCGGCGCCGCCCGGACCCCCGCTCACCGGACTGTCGATCTGCACGATCTCGCGCGCAGCAAGCGCCTCGGCGATGCGAACGGCCATGCGCGCGCCGGTAGTCGAAAGATCGACGAACCGGCGCACCCGCGTGCCCTCGATCACGCCGTCCTTGCCGGTCGCGACCGCAAGCGAGGCCTCGGGCGACGGCAGGCTCGCCATCACCGTCTCGGTACGGCTCGCCACCTCGCGCGCCGATTTCGCCGCTGCCGCGCCGAGCGCGGTGAGCCGCGCCATCGCCTCCGGGCGCACGTCGAACACCGTGAGCTTATGGCCGGCTTCGATCAGCCGCCGGCCCATGTGAAAGCCCATCGTGCCGAGCCCGATGAATCCGATTTCCATCTTCGTCCTCGCTTGCGCCCCGCGTGCGCGTCAGGATTTCTTCGTTTCTTGCGCGAACACCTCGCGCGCCACGCGGAACGCATCGACGCCCGCCGGCACGCCCGCGTAGATCGCAAGCTGCATGAACACCTCGCGGATTTCGTCCTTGGTGACGCCGTTTCTGAGCGCGCCGGCGACGTGGGCGCGCAGCTCGTGCGGCCGGTTCAAGACGCCGATCATCGCCAGATTCAGCATGCTGCGGGTCTTGCGCGACAGTCCCTCGCGCCCCCACACCGCGCCCCAGCAATATTCGGTGACCAGTTCCTGGAACGGCTTGTTGAAGTCGTCGGCGGTCCTGAGCGCGTTCTCGACATAGTCCTTGCCGAGCACGTCGGTCCGGATGCCGAGGCCGGTTTCGTAGGTTTTCTTATCCATCGATTCCTCCGCTGGGTAAGCAATAGAACCCGGTAGCGAGCGTCGCCTGCGCCGGGTTCCGAACTAAACCGGAGCCATTCTATGGGCGGGCGGGCTGAACGACCACCGTTCGCACGCCTGGATTGATGCAGGTCAAGCCTCGCACCGCTTTGCGCATCTAAAAGGATCGAGCGCACCAGGACGCCCGCGATGCTCGACTTCACCAAATCCGACTTCGCCAAGCTCCGCACTGAGATGGTCGACCGCCATATCGCGCCGCGCGGGGTGAGCTCCGAGCCCGTGCTCGCCGCGATGCGCAAGGTACGGCGCGAGGCGTTCCTGCCCCGGTCCATGCACGAGTTCGCCTATGAGGACGCGCCGCTGCCCATCGCCGAAGGCCAGACCATCTCGCAGCCTTACATCGTGGCGCTGATGACCGAGGCGCTGCAGCTCAAGGGTGGCGAGCGCGTACTCGAGATCGGCACCGGCTCGGGATACGCCGCGGCCGTGCTCGGCGAGATCGCCGGCGAGGTCTACACCATCGAGCGTCACGGCCCGCTCGCCGAGAAGGCCGCAAGCGCACTCGCCGATCTCGGTTACGAGCACGTCCATGTGCTGCACGGCGACGGCACGCGCGGTTGGGCCGAGCACGCGCCCTATGACGCGATCGTGGTCACCGCCGGCGGCCCGAGAGTTCCCGAGTCGCTGAAACAGCAGCTGCGCATCGGCGGCCGCCTTGTGATCCCCGTGGGGGAGGAAGCTCGGGTGCAGGAGCTCGTGCGCGTCACCCGCGTTGAAGAGGACGAGTATCGCCGCGAAGACCTTGCCGACGTCCGCTTCGTCCCGTTGATCGGCGAGGAAGGTTGGACGCCGCCGGGCAAGCCGGAGCCAGCGCGCGAAGTGCGCGCGCCCGCGCCGGAACTCGCCCGGGCGATCGCCGGCGCCTGCGAACCGTTCGCCGCGCTCGAAAGCGCGAACCTCGAACCGCTGCTCGCGCGCATCGGCGACGCGCGCTTGGTGCTGATCGGCGAGGCTACGCACGGCACCTCAGAATTCTATCTGATGCGCGAGCGCATCACGCGCGAACTGATTGCGAAGAAAGGCTTCACCTTCGTCGCCATCGAGGGCGACTGGCCGGACGCGGCCCGTATCGACCACTATGTGCGCCACTTCGAGTTCCCGCCCTCGGAATGGACCGCGTTTGCCCGCTTCCCCACCTGGATGTGGCGCAATAACGAAGTGCGCGGTTTCGTCGATTGGCTGCGCGAGCACAACGCAGGCAGAAAGCGCGAGGAGCGCACCGCCTTTCATGGGCTCGACCTCTATAGCCTCTATGATTCGATCCGCTCGATCCTGAAGTTCCTGGACGAGGTGGATCCAAAGACCGCCAAGGTCGCGCGCGAGCGCTATGGTTGCCTCACCCCCTGGCAGGGCGATCCGGCCACCTATGGCCGCGCCGCCATGAGCGGGACCTATCCCGATTGCGAGACCGATGTGGTGGAGATGCTGAAGCGTCTCTCCGGCAAGCGGCGCGAATATGCCGAGCATGACGGCGAGCGCTTTCTCGATGCCGTGCAGAACGCACGTCTGGTCGCCAATGCCGAGCGCTATTATCGCATCATGTACTACGGCTCGCGCGCGTCGTGGAATTTGCGCGATACCCATATGTTCGAGACGCTGGAGAATCTGCTGAAATTCTACGGGCCGAAGAGCAAGGCGGTCGTCTGGGCGCACAACTCGCATGTAGGCGACGCCGCGGCGACCGAAATGCATTCGCGCGGCGAGCACAATATCGGGCATCTGTGTCGCAAGCGCTTCGGCGACGCCGCCTATCTCATCGGCTTCGGTACCCACACCGGCACCGTCGCGGCCGCCTCGGAGTGGGACGAGCCCATGCAGATCAAGGACGTGCGTCCCTCCTTGCCGCAGAGCTACGAGCGCCAGTGTCACGATAGCGGCCGCGAAAACTTCTTCCTGCCGTTGCGCAAAGGCTCGGCTGGCGGCGCCATTGCTGCGCTCCTGAAGCCGCGGCTCGAGCGCGCCATCGGCGTGATCTACCGGCCCGAGACCGAGCTCGCCAGTCACTACTTCCAGGCCGTGCTGCCGCGCCAGTTCGACGAATACATCTGGTTCGACACGACGCGCGCGGTAACGCCGTTCGCGGCCCACGAGCTGCAGGGCTTCCCAGACACCTATCCGTTCGGACTCTGAGCCGTCGCGCGTTTACCCGTGGCCGAGATCACCGTGATAGATTTCCAGGCAACATGGCGCCAGGAAGGACAGCATGCAGCTCAAGAACATTCTCCACGTCGCCATCCGGACGATGGATATCGACGCGACCAACAAATTCTACACCGAAGTGCTTCAATTGAAGCTCGACCCCAACCGCCCCGACAGCATCCCCGCGCCCGGTACCTGGCTGAATTTCGCCGATTGCCAGATCCACGTGATCGCCGGGCCGAAGGCCTATGGCGAGTTCGACCTGAAGACCTATGGCGGGGGCAATCTCGACCACATGGCGATCCGCGCAGTCGGCTTCGATGCCTGGAAGGCGCACGTGACCAAGCACGGCGTCGACTACCGGCAGAACAACGTCCGCGCGCTCGGCCAGTGGCAATTGTTCATCCGCGATCCGAACGGGATCGTGATCGAGCTGCAGTTCATCGTGGCGAACGAGCCTGCCGGCTCCAAAGGCCCGGACGGCAGCAAGCCTTATATGTTCGGCCTCTTCTAGAGCCCGTACATGCCCCACGGCAGGCCGAAGTGCAGCCGTGCCAGCCCTGAGGCGAAGTCGAGCGGCTGCGACGACGAATGGCCGCGATACATCGCGACGTCGTTGAAATAGCGCTGCAGCCGGCTGCCCTTGCGCGCAACCGACGAGCCGCCGGTGTGGAACAGAAGCTCCACCGCTTCGCAAGCCATGAAGCCTGCGTGCTGGATCATACCCCAGAGCCGCATGTTCTCTTCGGTCGTGATCGGCTTGCCGTCGGCGGCCCAGCGGTTGCAGTAGTCCGCGTACATTTCGCAGCCCTTGAGCATCAGCGCTTCGGCGGCGTCGGTGAGCGTCAGCGCCTGGCCGAACGGGCGCTGGAAATCGAAATGCTCGAAGCGCGGAATCTGCGGCACCGACATGGTCTTTCGCGTGCGGATGATCTCCTCGTACTCGTCGAGCGCCGCGCGCGCGGCGCCGAGGACAGGCACCACCAGCGTCGCGTGGAACGGCCCGGCCAGGCGCCCGAGATACATCGGGTTGCCATGCAGCCGCGTGCCGTGCGTTCCGTTGGCCATGCTCTCGGGCGTCGAGGCGAGACCGGGCGAGAGGTAGCCGACGTGATGCTCGGGCACGAACACGTTGTCGACCCGCACGCTGTTCGAGCCGCTCGCTTTCATGCCGAGCACCTTGTCGCCGCCCCAGTCGTCGAGCACGGTGACCTTGGCGCGCGGCACCGCCGCGTGTCCGTGCACCGGCGGCTCGCCGTCGCGGCGAATGAACGCGCCGCCGATGAAGTGCGTGGCGTAGGGAATTCCCGAGCAATAGTCCCAGGTGCCGCTCATCATGTAGCCGCCCTCGATCGGCTTCAGCGTGCCGAGCGGCGGCGCGCGATGCGGCGCGATGAAGTGGCCGTCCTTGCCGAACAGCTCGATCTGCGCCTGCTCTGGCCAGTGCGAGGCGATCTCGAACGCGTGCGAGGCGGCGAGCGCCAGACACCAGCCGGCGCCGGGGTGACCGCGCGAGATTTCCAGCATCACCCGATAGAACGTCGTGAGATCGAACTCGTAGCCGCCAAACAGCCGCGGCTGGGTCGTCCGGTAGAACCCGGCCTTGAGGAACTCCTTGTGCAGTTCCTCCGAATAAGTGCCACGCTCATCGTTCTCGTCCTGCTCGGCGCGCAGCCTCGCCCTGAACGCCGCCGCCCGCGCGATCATCTCCTTCGGCGTCAGTTCCGGCTCCGGAGCCGGAAG
>JAABRB010000149.1 GCA_011391185.1 Betaproteobacteria bacterium | reverse complement strand
CCACCTACGGCCTTCGGCCCATTGGGATAGCGGTCTGGATCGCGGCGCTCGCGGTTGGAGCCGGGTTCGGTTGGCTCGTGGCCCGCTCGATCGAGATTCACGCCGACAAGGAGCGCGGCCTTCTTCGCCTGCCGGGCAGTGCGCTCAATCTCGTTTTGATCCTGATCATCTTCGCGACCAAGTACACGCTCGGCGTGCTGGCCGGCATGCGGCCATCGATCATCGGCGAGCTGCTCTTTATGGCAACCGACGTGGGCGTGTCGGGATTGCTCACCGGCCTGTTCGCCGGCCGGCTCTTCGGCCTGTGGCGGAAATATCAGGCCGCGCCGCACGAGAACCTCGGCGGCTGATCGTCCTACATTCTTGCTGCGGCTAGCCGTCCGGTGCGTGGCGCGGCCGAAAGCCGAGTTCTTTCCGCATCCGCCAAAAATCGAGCGCCAGCATTCCAACCGCCATGGCGCCAACGAACGCGAATACCCGCGGCGACAACGACGCAAGATTTTCAATCGCCGGGCCCGGGCAGAGGCCCGAAAGGCCCCAGCCCATGCCGAACAAGACGGCGCCGCTCAGAAGCGGCTGATCGATCTCCCGTTTGGTAGGCCAATGGCTGCTCACGGCGAACAACGGCTTTTCCCGACGCCGCACCAGCAGCAAGCCCGGCAGCGCCACCGCGAGCGCCGCACCCATTACGACGGCGAGGCTTGGATCCCAGGCGCCTAATATGTCGAGAAAATTCAGAATTTTATTCGGATCGGTCATGCCGGAGATCAGAAGCCCAAGTCCGAACAGCAACCCGCAGAAAAACGCGCTGACAATCATTGCCATGGCTCAGCTCCCGGACCAATGACGCATGATCGTCACGATGCCGATCGCCACCGCCATGAAAACCATTGTCGCGACGATCGAGCGTGGCGAAAGCCGGGCGATGCCGCAGACCCCGTGACCGGAGGTACAGCCAGCGCCGAGCCGTGAACCAAAGCCGACGAGCAGCCCGGCGGCGACGATGAGCGTCCAGCTTTCCGGCATGCGGGGCACTTCGATGCCGTGGCCGGTTACCGTTGCCAACAACGGTGCGGCGATCAGACCCAAAAGAAAAGTCAATCGCCACGCCCTGTCCTTGCTCCAGGGCGAAATGAGCTCGCCGGTCACGCCGGCCACACCTGCCAGCCGGCCATTCAGGAGCATCAGGAGCGTCACCGCGAGCCCAATGAGTGCGCCGCCGATAGCGGCGGTGATTGGGTCGAAGAAAGTCATGGGTACCTCGATTTGCGTTGCTTGCTAGTCTATCCATCGAACGGGAAGATTAGAAGCGCTCGGTCGCGGGAGAGGATTTCAGCGTGCGAATCGGATTCATCGGCCTCGGCGCCATGGGGGCGCTCATCGTTCCGCGGCTCATCGCCGGCGGCCACACGGTCACCGGCTGGAACCGGAGCCGCGACAAAGCTGAGCCGCTTCTCAAAGGCGGAATGAAATGGGCCGACAGCCCGCGCGCTCTGGCCAAACAATCCGAAATCGTCTTTTGCATCGTCACCGATGGCGAAGCGGTGCGGAAAGTGGCGCTTGGCGAGCAGGGCGTTCTCAGCGGACTCGCTAAGGGTTGCGTTTTCCTCGACATGAGCACGATAGCGCCGGAGGTGAGCAAATCCATCGCCGCCGAATTCGCCAAAGCCGGTAGGTTCATGCTCGACGCACCGATCTCCGGCAGTCCCGTCACCGTCGTGCAGGGCAATGCCTCGGTCATGGTCGGCGGCGACAAGGATTCGTTCGAGCGCGTACGCGACGTGCTGCTGCTGATCGGCCCCAAAGTCACCTACATCGGCGAGAGCGGGCTCGCGGTCACAATGAAGCTCGCGGTGAATCTGCTGCTCATGGTCGAGGTGATCGCGTTCGGCGAGGCGGTCGCGCTTGCGGAGAAGGGCGGGGTCACGCGCGAAGCGGCACTCGACGCTATCCTGAAGAGCGTCGCCGCTTCGCCCGTGCTCGGCTATCGCGGGCCCTTCATCCTCGAAGGAAAAATGCCTAAGGTGCCGCTCGCCGACGTGACGTTGCAGCAGAAGGACATGCTTCTGGTGCTGGAGCTCGCACGCAAGCTCGGCAGCCCGACGCCGCTCGCCGCCGCCGCCAACGAGATGATGAATACATGCCGCGGCCTCGGCCTCGACAAGAACGATTTCGTCATCGCGCACGAAGCCTATCGCCGGCTGGGAGGGCAATCGAAATGAGCAATCCGAAAATGTACCGCACCAACATGAAGAACGTGCCGAAGGTCGAAGGCCTCAAGCGCAAGGACGGCTGGGTCGACATGCAGGTGCAATTCCTGATCGACAAGAAGTCGGCCGGCGCCGACAATGTGGTCGGCTGGACCGTGCTCAAACCCGGCGCGCGCCACGAGAACCACCGCCACCACAATTGCGACGAGTTCTTCATCGTGCTCAAGGGCCACGGCATGATCTACACCGACAGCGGCGAGAAGCCTTCGGGCGAGGGCGATGTGGTCTATTCGCCACGCGGCTGCTGGCACGGCTTCAACAACACCTCGAGCGAGGATGTGGTGCTGGTGTGGGGCTGGATGGGCGCGGGCTCCATCGAGGCCTCCGGCTATGAAGTCGATCCGGCCAGCCACCGATGAGCGCCTGGGACGATCCCCGCGTCCGCCGTGGCATGGAGCAGCAGCTCGCCTGGCGGCGCGAGCGCCTCGCCGCAGGCGAAAAGCAAATCGGCTGGAAAGTCGGCTTCGGCGCGCCAGCGATCATGCAGCGGCTCGGAATTGAAAAGCCGCTCGTCGGCTTTCTCACCGACCGCGCGCGGATAGAGAGCGGCGGGTCAGTTTCGCTCGCCGGCTGGACCAAGCCGGTGGCGGAGCCCGAGATCGCCGTCTACATGGGCGCGGATTTGCCGGCCGGTGCGGACACCAACGCCGTGAAAGCTGCGATCGCGAGCATCGGCCCCGCCATCGAGCTTGCCGATCTCGATCCTCCGCCGGAGCCGGACACGCTGGAAGCCGTCCTCGCCGGCAATATCTTCCAGCGTCATGTCGTCTTGGGCGCACCCGACCGGTCGCGCGCGGGTGCAAATCTTCAAGGTCTCACCGGCCGCGTCTTCCGCGGTGGCACCGAAATCGCCCAGACCTCCGACATAACGGCCAATACCGGCGAGCCGATTGCTCTCGTGCGTCACGTGGCCGACATGCTGGCGGCGTTCGGCGAGCGGCTCAGGGCCGGCGAGTTCATCATCATCGGCTCGGTCGTCCCGCCGCTGTTCATCGAGGCCAACGACGAAAGCGTCCGGTTTGAGCTTGCCGCGGTGGGCAGCGTCAGCGTTCGGTTCTCTCGCGGATGATCTCCGAACTACCCCAGCCGTGCGTGGGCCGCTGCCCTACGCGCTGTTAGGCTGAACGTCGCCTTGTCACCTCCGGCCGGGAGTGATGAACTGACGCCAGTTTCCAAGAACAAGAGAATTCGGGAGGAACCAATGAAACTTTCCAGACGCACGCTGCTCGCCGGCGCGGCCGTATCCATCGCAGCGCCCCACATCCGCCCTGCCTTCGCTCAGGAGGCCATCAAGCTCACCATCGCCTCGAGCCATCCGGTCGCGATCCCCTGGGTCGAGCCGCTGAAGACGATCATGGTCGAGAAATCGAACAAGCAGCTCGAAGCTGCGGGCAGCAAATATCGAATTACCTGGACCGAGGCCTTCGGCGGCTCGCTCTATGGTTTCCAGGACACGCTCACCGCCGTCACCAACGGCATCACCGATATTGGCTGGATCGGCGCGCTGTGGGAGCCGGCCAAGCTGCCGCTGCAGAACATCATGTACTCGACGCCGTTCACCACCAACAGCGTGAAGCAGGCCGTCGACGTGATGAACGTGCTGAACGACAAGAACGCGGCGGTGCAGAAGGAATGGGCCGACAACAAGGTCGTCTGTTTCGGTGCCTGCGTATCGGACGGCTATCATCTGTTCACGAAATTTCCGGTCAACTCGCTCGACGACATGAAGGGCAAGAAGATGCTCGGCGCGCCGGTGTGCGCGCCGTGGATTCAGGCGCTCGGCGCTACGCTGGTTGTGTCCGGCCTGCCGCAAATGTATTCGCAGCTGCAGACCGGTATCGCCGACGGCGTGATCCTGATCGCCACTGGCGCCTGGCCGCTCAAGATCCACGAGGTCGCGCCGTTCATCACCGAGGTCGATACCGGGCCGTTGACCTTCGGCGGCTCCGCCATGAACGCCGCATCGTTCAACAAAATGCCGCCAGACGTGCAGAAGGTTCTGCGCGCGCTCGGCCGCGAATACAGCACAGAGAACGCGCGCCTCATCGGTATCCGGCTCGAGGCGGCGATGAAGGGCATGGTCGCTGCCGGCGCCAAGTCCTCCAAGATGTCCGAGGCTAACCGTAAGAAATGGGTCGACAGCATCGCGCCGCTCGGCAAGCTCTGGGTCGAGAACCTCGAGAAGCGGGGCATCCAGGCCAAGCCGATCCTTGCCGAGTTCATGAACACGGTTCGCGCTCACGGCGGCAAGCCGCTTCGTGACTGGGACAAGTACGCCTGAGCTGGCGCGACTGAATGGAAGATTTCCTGCCCGTCATCGCTTCGCGTGAAGCGGTGACGGGCAGGGGCGTTAAGGGGTTCGAGCCAAGCCGGGATGACTGCCATTCCATCATCAGCGACGGGCGCGTTCGGCCGGGCGGCGCAGCTTTATTCGCTGATCCCGTCCTCGCTCTCCTATGTCGCCTCGTTCAGCATCCTGTTCATGATGCTGATGATCTGCGCCGACATTTTCATGCGCTTCTTCTTCAACGCGCCGATCGGCGGCGTGGCCGAGATCATCGCCAATCTGATCGTGACCGCCGTGTTCTTGCAGTTCGGCAGCACCATCCGCGACGGCCGGTTGATCCGCGCCGATTTCATCATGAGTTACTGGGCCGCACACCGGCCGGCGCTCGCACGCATGGCCGAGATATTCTTCTATCTCGTCGGCGCCATCGTGCTGCTCTTCATGTTCCTTTGGCTATGGCGCGATTTTGCTCAGGCCTATCGCTCCGACGAATTCACCGGCGCGCCGGGCGCCTACATGATCCAGCTGTGGCCGTTCAAGCTCGGCATCGTCGTCGGCTGCGGCATTGCGATCGTCGAATGCGTTATTTTCATCGTCCGTGCCGCCTGCGAACTGCGCTGGCAATCGTCCGCGCCAGATGCGGCGCAGGTCTCGGTCAAGCGCGATTTCGTTCCCATCGTTCTCTTCTTTGTGGCCGTGGTGCTGTTCTTTTTCACGAGCTCTTCAGCCGCGCTCACGCCGGTGCAGATCGCGATCATATCGCTGGTCGGGTTGGTGGTGGGCGTCGCTATCGGCATGCCGATAGCCTTTGCTTTGCTAGCGCTTTCCTCGATCGGCATCTGGTTCGTGCGCGACAATTTCACGATAGCGGAGAATGCGCTCGGCCTTTCCGCGGGCGGTACCATCCGCTCCTACGAATTTGGCGTGGTGCCGCTGTTCGTAATCATGGGGCTCATGCTCGACAAGGCCGACGTCGGCCGCGACGCGTTCGTGGTTTCGTGCGCGCTTCTGCGCAAGGTCAAAGGCGGCCTCGGCATCGCGACCGTCATGGCCAACGCCATCTTCGCCTCGATCACCGGCAGCTCCATGGCGTCGGCCGCGGTGTTCAGCCGCATCTCGGTCTTTCCCATGGTCGAGACCGGTTATACCAAACGCTTCGCGGTCGGCATCGTGGCCGGAAGCTCGGTGCTCGGCATGCTCATCCCGCCGAGCATCCTGATGATCATTTATGGGCTGATCGCGGAGGCATCGATCGGCAAACTGTTCATCGCCGGAATCTTGCCTGGCATCCTGCTGTCGATCGCCTATTCGATCCTCATCGTATTTCTCGCGACATTTTTTCCGAAGTTTACCGGCGAGCCCAAGCCGTTCGACTTCGAGGAAATATCCTGGCGAGCGATCTTCGTTCAATTACTGCCGGTGATCGCAATCGTCGCCGTGGTAATGGGCGGTATCTACCTCGGCGTGTTCACCCCGACCGAGGCCGGCGCCGTTGGCGCGCTCGCGGCCTTCGTCGTCGCCGGGGTCCGAAAAAGACTTTCGTTCCGGGTGATCCGCGACGTGGTGCTGGAGACCGGCTACATCTCGGCCGCGATCCTGTTCCTCTTCATCGCTGCGAACAATTACGGCCGCATGCTGACGATTTCGGGCCTGCCGTTGCAGCTTAGTTCGGTGATCACGAACTACGAGGTCGGCATGGCCATGTTCCTGGCCTTCCATTTTCTGATTTTGCTGTTCCTCGGTATGATCCTCGACTCCGTCTCGATCATGCTGATTGTGCTGCCGATCGTGCTGCCGGTCGCCGCGACCTTGAATGCCGATCCAATCTGGTTCGGTATCGTGACGATCGTCGCCATCGAGATCGGGCTGTTGACGCCGCCGTTCGGACTCTCGGTATTCGTGGTCAAGGGCACGCTGCCGCCAAACTATGTCACGCTCGGCGACGTGTTCATCGGCTCGGGTCCGTTCGTCGTCGTCATGACGCTCGTCACCATTCTGTTAATGATTTTCCCGTGGTTCACCCTCGTATTGCTGTAAGAACCGGCTCATCGCAGCACGATGGGATCAAGGTGAGTATTTTTGGAAAGCGAAAATTAACTGAATGAATTACAGCCGCTGAAAGAAGCGCATGACTATCTTATTCCCGCATTAGACCTTTTTTGCAAAGGAAATCGAAAATGCGCACCGAACAAGTGTCTTGGGGCGAGGCCACTGGCTGGCGTCGTGACAAAAAAACTTTAAGCAAACCCGAGCTAGTTCTCTTTTTCGGCTCTCGCGAGACGCTGGCGAACGGCGCACGATACGGGGAGCTGCAAAAATTGTTTCCGGGAGCTCACGTCATGGGCTGCAGCACGGGCGGCCAAATCAGCAACGACGACGTAAGCGACGACGAGATCGTCGGCGTCGCACTCCAGTTTGATTCAACCAAGCTAAAAGTGGTTTGCGAGCCGGTAGCTAACGCCACCTCCTCGCGAGCCTGCGGTGAAGCGATCGGTGCGAAATTGGCTGCGGACGATTTGGCCGGAATCTTCGTCCTTTCCGACGGGCTGAACGTCAATGGCAGCGAGCTGGTCGCCGGGATCATGGGCAAGGTCGGCCACGACATATCCCTGACCGGCGGTCTCGCCGGCGACGGCCCTAACTTTGGCGAGACCCTGGTCGGCTCCGATCGCGCGCCTCGCAGCCACGAGGTGGCGGCTGTCGGCTTTTATGGCAAAACGATCCGAATTGGCCACGGCAGCGCCGGAGGCTGGGACGTGTTCGGCCCAAGGCGGCGCATTACGCGCTCGGCAGGCAATGTTCTGCTCGAGCTGGACGGTGAACCGGCGCTCGATCTCTACGAGCGCTATCTCGGTGAGGACGAGGTCAAGGGCCTCCCCGGCACGGCATTGCTGTTTCCACTCCAAATTCACGACCCCCTGCGCCCGGAGCACGAAGTGGTGCGCACCGTTCTGGCGGTCGACCGCGCGGCGCGGACGATGACCTTCGCCGGCGACATGCCACAGGGCTGGAGCGCCCAATTGATGCGCGGAAATTTCGACCGCCTGGTTGCGGGCGCCGCAGACGCGGCGCGGCAGGCTTGCGCGGGCATCCGTGAACGTGCGGACGGCGATGCGGTAGCGGTCCTGGTCAGCTGCATTGGGCGCCGCCTACTCATGGGTCAGCGCACGGCCGATGAGGTGGAGGCCGCCGGCGCCGAGCTTGGGCTGCGCATGCCACGGCTCGGGTTCTACTCCTATGGAGAGATTTCGCCGCATGCTGCCTCTGGGATCTGTGAACTCCACAACCAGACCATGACGGTTACGACGATCGCCGAGGCCGCCTAGCGCTGCGCGCTGCTCGGGAGAGCAGAACTCATGCTGGAACTGCAACTACTCATGCGGCAACTGAAGAGTCAGCCGACCCACAAGTTGCTTGCCAAGCAGCTCGCAAGAGCGGCCGGCGCAACCGGCGAGGTCAACCTTGAGAGACTCGCCGAATCCGTAAGCGCGGCCTACGAGGAACTCGACCGCGACCGTCGCCGG
>JAABRB010000148.1 GCA_011391185.1 Betaproteobacteria bacterium | reverse complement strand
CGCGGAGGCTTCGGGCGTTCGCCGGCTCGAACGTGCGCAGGCACGTTCTTCGAAACCCCGGCTCACCCTTGAAAAGGAGGGGATCTTCCTTCTTGGCTTGATCGCAGCGCTGGCATTCTGGGCGATGCCCGCACTCGCTGAAAACATCGCCGGCGGTGCGCTCGGGGGGAAGTCGTTCGACCCGGACCAGGCCCTGCAATTCAGCCAGAGCGTGATCGGCAAGCCGATCGGGGACTACGCGTTCCGCGATCGCAACGGCAAGCCGTTGCGGCTCGCCGACTACCGCGGCAAGCCGCTGGTGGTCAACTTTGTCTACACCGGCTGTTTCTCCGCTTGCCCGACCACCACTGCGCGTCTCGGCAGGGCGATTCGCGCCGCGCAGCGGACGCTCGGCGCGGGCACGTTCAATGTCGTGTCGATCGGGTTCAACCTGCCCTACGATTCGCCCGAGTCGATGCGCGACTTCGCGCGGCGTTTCGGCATCGATGACCCGCAATGGGAGTTCCTCTCGCCGTTCGAGAAGCAGATTCCCGGGCTCATCGCCGACTTCGGGTTCCAGTACATTGCGACGCCCGCAGGGTTCGACCACGTCACGCAGACGACCATCGTCGATGCCGAAGGCAAGGTGTACAGGCAGGTCTATGGCGAGGAGTTCGCGCTGCCCCTCTTCATCGGGCCATTGCAGCAGCTCATCACCGGGAAGGCGATGCCGTTGCAGAGCGTCGGCGACGTGATCGAGCGGATTCGCATCCTCTGCACGGTGTACGATCCGCGCGCAGGCGTCTACCGGTTCCAATGGTCGGTGGTGGGCGCGATCGTCAGTTTCTTCCTGTTCCTGATCAGCGGGATCTGGTTCCTCTGGCAAGAGATCCGCAAGCGCCGGCGGTTCGATCGCGCGGCGGCCGAGCGGGCTGCACCGGCCGGCCTTTGAACCGCGGTCGACCCTCTTCAACCCCTTGCGGGGAAAGGTTTTACACGGTCGCGCGGTTGATGCACATTAAGGTGCGACCCGTGGCGGGTTTATTAGCATCCGCCCATACACAATCCACAATCGGCGCGGCAAACGCCGCGGTATAAACAATCGGCGCGGCACATGCCGCAGCAGAACCGGGGACACACGCAGTGCTGAAGCTCATCCAGCGGGCAGGGCAGTGGACGTTCAGTCGCATGGACGGCCTGTTCAACCGCGTCTTCGGCGAGCGTCTCAACCCGCTCTTCCACCTCGGCGCGATTTCCTATTTCATGTGCTGGGTGGTGGTGGTCTCCGGCCTGGTCGTCTACGCGTTCTTCAAGACCGGCGTGCAGGACGCCTACGAGTCGGTGGAGTACATCTCGCGCCAGCAGTGGTGGTTCGGTGGGGTCATGCGCAGCGTGCACCGCTATGCATCCGATGCCATGGTGCTGACAATGCTGCTGCACCTGGCGCGCCATTTCTTCTTCGATCATTACCGGAGCTTCCGCTGGTTCTCCTGGGTGACCGGCGTGATCGTGCTGTGGATGGTGTACGCGAGCGGTATCAACGGGTACATGCTGCCCTGGGACCGGCTCGCCCAGTTCGTCACCGTCACGACCGCGGAGTGGTTCGACGTGTTGCCGGTGTTCGGGGGCGCGCTGATCCGCAACTTCATCTTCGAGGGTGCGGTGAACGATCGGCTCTTCTCGCTGCTCTCGTTCATCCACATCGGGCTGCCGCTCGGCGTGCTGCTGGTCCTGTGGATCCACACCCAGCGGGTGCCGGCCGCGAAGATCATGCCGCCCCGCAATCTCGCGCTCTACGGGCTCGGCGCGCTGATCATCCTCTCGCTTGTGAAGCCGGTGCAAAGCCAGGGCGGACAGGCGGATCTCTCCGTCGCCGTCACGCTGATCGAGCTCGACTGGTTCTACCTGCCCGTGTACGCGCTCCTGCAGCGCTGGACGTCCGCCGAGGTGTGGGTGCTCGTCGGTGGCCTGACGCTCCTCGCGCTGGCCACGCCGTGGCTGCCGCCCAAGCGCATGCGCAAGGAAGCGTTCCACATGATGATCCACCCGGACAACCGGATCATCGCGATCCGCGACGGCGAGTTCGTGCTGGATGCGGCGCTGCGGGAAGACGTCACGGTCCCCTTCGACTGCCGCAGTGGCGGCTGCGGAATGTGCAAGGCGACGCTTCTGCAGGGCACAGTCGACTACGGCGTGTACCAGAAGACGTTCCTCACCGACGCCGAGCGCGCGCAGGGAAAGGTGCTGCTCTGTGCGTGCACGCCGAATTCGGACATCGAGATCGAGTACGTGCCGGTCGAGACGCCCGGCAAGATCGCAATCGCGGTGCACACCGCGCGGGTCGCCAGGATGAACAAACTCTCGCATGACGTGATGCAGGTGTTCCTGAAGTGCGAAGGCGAAGAGACGCCGCGCTTCTACGCCGGCCAGTACATCGACATCCTCCTGCCTGACGGCGAGAAGCGAAGCTTCTCCTTCGCCACCGCGCCGCACGAGCGCGAGCTGATCGAGCTGCAAATCCGGCTCGTGCCCGGAGGCCGAATCACGACCCACGTCTTCAACGAGATGAAGGTTGGCGACACAGTGCGTTTCGAAGGCCCACTCGGCTCGTTCTTCCTGCGCGAGGACAGCGAGAAGCCCATCATCTTCGTGGCCGGCGCGACCGGGTTCGCACCGGTGAAAAGCATGGTCGAGCACGCGATTTACACCGGTTTCCGGCGCAGGATGTATCTCTACTGGGGCGTACGCAGTTTGCGCGATCTGTACCTGCCCGACCTGCCGCGCACGTGGGAGCGGCAGAGTCCGAACTTCAGGTTTGTGCCGGTGCTCTCCGATCCGCAGCCCGAGGACCGGTGGGAGGGCAGGACCGGGCTCGTTCACGAGGCGATCATCGCCGACTTCCCCGACCTGTCCGACCATCAGGTCTACGCGTGCGGCTCGGTCGCGATGGTGCAGGCGGCGCGTCCCGCGTTCCAGGCCAAGGGCATGAGCGATCACGACTGCTTTTCCGACGCATTCCGGTTTGCGCCGCGAACCGAGACGCCCTCCGCCGATATGGTGCGTCTGGGAGGGACGGCGTGATCGCGATCCTCCGCTATGCGGCCCAGGGGGCGCTTTACGTCGCATTCGGCGCAGCCCTTGGCTACTTCTCCAGCTATCCGGTGTTCCAGGTGCTGCCGCCCGACCAGGCGCTGGTGCGCCTGTCGTTCAGTCACGGGGCGCAGCCGGTCTCGCCCTGCCGCGAGCGCTCGGCCGAGGAGCTTGCCAAGCTCGCGCCGAACATGCGCGTCAAAACGGTTTGTCCGCGCGAGCGCTCGCCGGTCAAAGTCGAGATAGAGATGGACGGCAAGCCGATCTATCAGATCACCGCGCGCCCGGCGGGACTCAAGCGCGACGGCGCTGCCACGGTGTACCGGCGTCTTCCCGTCGTCGCCGGCAAGCACGTCTTCAAGGCCCGTCTGGCCGACGGGCCCGACGGCAAGTTCACCCACGTCGCCGACGCGACGGTCGATCTCGCACCGGGGAAAGTGCTCGTGATCGACTTCAACGCCGGCAAGGGCGGATTCCAGTTCGTGCAATAGGCCCGGAGTGCAGTGCGGGCGCGCGGTGAGCGGGCGCATATCGTGTGCCGCTGCCGGCGAACCCGGCAGGCGAGGTATGGTAGAGCCTCTCCGAAATCCGGGATTCTGATCGAAAAATGTTCGTCGACAGCCAAGCCACACCGAGGGACACCGCGTCGCGCGGAATGTGGGCAGCCGCGTGGCGTGCCTGGGAGCGCGCCGAGCTCGTGTTCGACGCGGCGTTCGGCGCACGCGGGAATCCCCTTCGACACCTCGGCGCGCTCGGATTCCTCTTCTTCTGGGCGATGCTCGGTACGGGTCTCTATCTGTACATCGTGTTCGAGGGGACTGCCGAGGGCGCCTACCGTTCGATCGATTCGATTTCGGCCACCGTCTTCGGTTCAGCGATCCGGAGCCTGCATCGCTACGCCGCCGACGGGTTCGTCGTCGTCACTGCGCTCCATCTCGTGCGGGAGCTTCTTGCCGGCCGCTTCACCGGCGCACGCTGGTTCGCCTGGGTCACCGGAGTGCTCCTGATCTGGTTTCTGTACGCATCGGGCATCGGCGGCTACTGGCTGGTCGGGGACCAGCTTGCCCAGTGGAGCCTGACCGCCACCGCGGAGTGGTTTGATGCGCTGCCGCTCTTAGGCCTGTCGATGGTGCGCAATTTTCTCTCCAGCGGACAGATGACCGATCGCTTCTATGCGCTGCTCTCGTTCCTGCATGTCGCGATTCCACTCGTGCTGCTACTCGGCATGTGGCTGCACATTCAGCGGGTGACGCGGCCGGACGTGGCGCCGAGTCGCGCGCTCACGCTCGGGACGCTTGCAACGCTCGTCGTCCTGTCGCTCGTCCGACCGGTGACGAGCATGCCGCCGCCGGACTACGGCGCGGTGCCCGCAGCGGTTGCGGTCGATTGGTATTTGCTATTCATTCATCCGCTGATGGACGCTACTTCGCCGCTCGCGCTGTGGGCGACGGTGGCGCTCGCCACGCTGTTCCTCGCCATGCTGCCGTGGCTCGTACGGGAGCGGCGCGATCCGGTAGCGCGGGTCGATCCCAAAAACTGCAACGGCTGCGGCCGCTGCTATGCGGACTGCCCCTTTGGCGCCGTCCTGGTGGAGCCGCGCACCGACGGTCGGCGTGGCGCCGGGCTCGCGCGGGTGCTGCCGGAACTCTGCGTAGGTTGCGGGATCTGTGCGGGTGCGTGTCCCTCCTCGACGCCATTCCGAACCGTTGCCGAACTCGTCACCGGAATCGATATGCCGCAACTCTCGCTCGCCGACATGCGCGCCCGCATGGATCGCGCGCTGGCCGCACGCGCGGGTGGGACGCGGGTGCTGGTGTTCGGGTGCGATCGCGCCGCCGACACTCGTGCGCTCGAACGGGCCGATACCGGCGTGCTCAGCCTGGTCTGCATCGGACAACTCCCGCCGTCGTTCATCGACTACGCGCTGCGCAGCGGAGCCGACGGCGTGGTCGTGACCGGCTGTGCCGAAGACGGCTGCTACTATCGGCACGGAAACACTTGGACTGCGCAGCGTATCGCGGGCGTCCGTGAGCCGCATTTGCGCGTCTCGGTGCCGCGCGAGCGCGTGCAGGTCGTGTGGACGGCGGCGGGAGAGCTTGCGGACTTGCGCGCGGCAATCGAGCGCTTCAGGCGCTCGATTGCGGATCTGCCGCCGGCGAAGGCGCGGCAGGCCGCGCGGCCGAAGCGCAAGGAGGTTGCGCTTGGCTGATGCGACTGCACGACCCGTCGAGGTCGCCGACGGTGATGCCGGAAGGAGCGGCGACACACGGGTCGCCCGGCGCTTCGGGAGCTGGATCTCGCGTTCGCGCGGGGAGTATCGCCTCGCGGTGCCGGAAGGCGCGCGTGTAAAGCTCGCGCGCGGATGGCTGCAGCTCGCGCTCGCCGCGATCATCGGCGCCGGCTTGTACTCGATCCTGCTCGTCGTCTCGCGCACGCCAGGGCTTGCCGGGCTCTTTCCGGTCGAAAATTTCTTCCGCGTCGCACTCGTCGTGCACGTGGATCTATCGGTCCTGGTGTGGTTCGTTGCGATTGCCGGTGTGTTCTGGAGCATCAACTCGACGCCCCGATGGACGGCGCTCGGCTGGGCCGCGTTCGCGCTGGTCGTGACCGGCACCGTTCTGCTCGTGGCCGCGCCCTTCGCGCAGCGCGCCGAGCCGGTGATGGCGAACTACGTCCCGGTGCTGGACGGAACGGTGTTTCTCGCCGGGCTGGCGGCCATCGCCACCGGCATGGCCATGCTGGTTCTGCGCGGCATGGTGGCGGTGCCGCGCGTCGGCACGCGCCTGGACGGTGCGGCGGCGCTGCGGTTCGGGCTGAACAGCTCGGTCGTAGCGACCGCGATCGCGCTCGGCGCGTTTGCGTGGTCGTGGCTCGACGTGCCGCGTGGGCTCGAGGGCAAAGCCTATTACGAGCTCCTCTTCTGGGGCGGCGGTCACGTGCTCCAGTTCACCTGGACCCTGCTCATGATGGTCTCCTGGCTGTGGCTCGCCTCGGCCATCGGAGCGTCCGTCCCGCTCACGCCGCGTGTCGCTGTGCTGCTCTTCGCGGTGGCGCTCGTGTCGGTCTTCCTGACGCCGGTGATCTATCTCGCCTACGCGGTACCGTCGGTCGAGCACTATCGGATGCTGACCTGGCTGATGCGCTTCGGCGGGGGCTTGGCGATGCTGCCGCTGACGCTCGCCATTCTGGTCGCCCTGGCGAGCGTGCGGATGACCGACGATGCGCAGCGACCGTTGCGGGCCGCGCTCGCGTCCTCGTTCGTGCTGTTTGCGGCCGGCGGACTGATCGGCTTCATGATCGAAGGCTCGGACGTGCGGATCCCGGCGCACTACCACGGGTCGATCGTCGGCATCACGCTTGCATTCATGGGCGTCGTGTATCTCCTGCTTCCATGCCTCGGCTACCGCGCCCCGACCGGGCGCCTTGCGACGTGGCAGCCGTACGTGTATGGGGTCGGGCAGCTCATGCACATTGCCGGCCTGCTCTGGTCCGGCGGCTACGGCGTACAGCGCAAGGTCGCGGGAAGCGAGCAGGTGTTGCGTACCACGAGCGAGGTGATCGGTATGGGATTCATGGGGCTGGGCGGGCTGGTTGCGATCGTCGGCGGCATGCTCTTTCTCGTGATCGCGATTCACTGCATGGCCGGCGGGCGGGGTCGCCGGTGAGACTCGTGCGCGCGCTGGTGTGGGTGTCCCTGATCCTCGTGCTCATCGTCAACGGCGCAAGCGCCTACGTGCGGCTTGCGCAGCAGGGGGTCGGGTGCGAGCCATGGCCGCAGTGCTACGGCCAGACCGCGCCGCAGGACGCGGGCGCGGTGCCGGCGGAGGATTCGCCGCACTTCTACGTGCGCGCGACGCATCGGCTGGCAGCCAGCCTGGCCGGCGTGCTGTTCCTCGCGATCGCGTTCCTCGGCTGGAACGGATGGGGACGCGTCGCGCCGCGCGTCGCTGCCATCAAACTGCTCGTCCTCGCTGCCTTTCTCGCCTGGCTCGGCCGATATACGCCGTCCCTCGTCCCGGCGGTCACGATCGGCAACGTCGTGGCCGGCATGGCGACGTTCGGCGTCCTTGCATGGCTTGCCGGGTGGCGACCGGCGCCCGGCGATTCCGCGACGCAGGATCTCCTCCCACGCGGACCCGCACGGCTGATCTTGGCCGCGCTCTTCGTCGCGGTCGTCCAGATCGGGCTCGGCGCGCTCGCCAACGCGCGCTACGTCGCCGCCGCCTGCGAAGGATTCCCCTCCTGCGGCGGGGCGTGGTGGCCGCCCGCGGACGGTGCGGGATTCGATATTTTCTCCGCCACCACGGTGCCGCTCGTTGCCGCAGAAGAGGCGGGGCGCCAAGGGGTGCAACTCGCACATCGCGGCGGTGCGATGGTTCTCGCGGCCCTTGCCGCCCTGGTCGCGATCGCTGCGTTCCGGCGCGCCGACGGCGCGCGCGCGGCCGCGATCCTGCTCCTCGCGCTCGTCGCCGGACAGTTCATCCTCGGAGCGATCATCGTGGGCGCGGGGGCGCCGCTCGCGGACGCTGTCGCGCATAACGTGATCTCGAACCTCGTGCTCGGCACGCTGGCGTGGTTGTATTGCCGGGCGCGACCAGGATAGGAGGCAGACGATGATCGTCATCGATGCGCGCGAGCTCGAGCCGCCGGAGCCGTTCGAGCGGGTCATGGAGGCGCTCTCCGACCTGCAGAAAGGCGACCGGATCCTGCTGATCCTGAACCGGGAGCCGCAGCCGCTCTACCGGGTGCTGGAGCGCAACGGCTATGCGTACGAGCCGAAGTGGCACGACGACGGGCGCTGCGAAATATTCATCTGGCAAAAGTGACGACCGCAACCACCCCGGCTGCTTCGCAGCCACCCCGCCCGGCCCGAAGCGAGGACGCTTCGGGCGTTCGGTGGCTCGCACGTGCGCAGGCACGTGCTTCGAAACCCCACCTCACCCTTGGAAAGGAGGGGAAAAGCACTCCAACCCTTGCTATCGCGCAGGCCTGCCTTTAGCGGGAAGGAGGGTAACGGGAGGGAACCAGCCGGTTCCCTCCTGTTCGTGACCTTC
>JAABRB010000147.1 GCA_011391185.1 Betaproteobacteria bacterium | reverse complement strand
GCGCCTCGGTCACGATCGATACGTCGGCGCCCTGCACAGGTACGCCTCCCCTCAAACCCGTCACTTTGACCGCGAGCATCGCCATCGCCGCGGGCTCCACTCAGGATTTTCACTGGGAATTCGGCGACGGCAGCGTCGGCCCGACTTTTACGATCAACAACAGCGCCGGCACCGCGGCCACCGTTCATGTCCGCACCGAGACGCGTGACTACGCTGCGGGCACGTACATAGCGACGCTGAAGATCAATCCGCCGCCGTACGAGTGCGCTGAGCTTCAGGTCACCGTCGTCGTGCAATGCGCTACGACCGGTTGCCCGACCGTCACGGTCGATCCGCCGCAGATCGCGCAGAGCTGCGTCAACGGCAAGCGGACGGTGACGCTGACCTCCCACGTTACGGCCTCGGCCGGACCGCCCGTCTTCGCGCAATGGGATTTCGGCGACGGCTCAATGGGAAGCGGCATTGTCGTCAACGGCGGCGCGACGCTGACGACCACGCAGACGCACGACTACGTACCAGGGAATTACACCGCTCAGTTGAACGTTCTTTCGCCGAGCGGATGTTCGTCGCAGCCCGTCACGCTGAACGTGCCGCCTTGCAGTCCGCCCATGTGCACGCTCGCCGTTCAGAACGTCGCGGTGCAGATCGGCCCCTGCGATCCGGCGACCGGCACGCGAACCGTCACTGCGACAGGAACGGTGAACAACATCGATCCGGCGGATCTGTATTACTGGCAATGGGATAGCAACCCGGCGCAGGTAGGCCTGCCCGCTTCGCAAGGCACGACACAGCAGCATCAATACCCCGCGCCGAGCACGGGACAGACGAGCTACAACGTCACCCTGACGGTGATCCGCAGCGCGACGTGCGTCTCGTCCTCCACGAAGACGATCACCATCGACGGCTGCGGCGCGCCTTGCCCGCAGATCACGGATATCGCCGTGACCCCGCAAGCTTGCGCCTCGAGTTCATCGACGACCCGGCCGGTCGATCTAACGGCCCAGGTATCGAACGCAGCGGGTACGACTTACGAGTGGGACTTCGGCGACGGCAGCCCTGTCGTAACGAGTCCGACGACCACGGCCCCGCGACACGACTACGCGGCCCCGGGCATGTATACCGCAAAGGTGACGGCCAAAACGCCCGGCTGCGCAGATGCGACAGCAACCAAGAGCGTCCCCATTGCGACGTGCGGCGGTGGCGGTGGAGGCGGTGGAACCGACGGCGGCGGCCTGCCCGCGTGCTCCATCCTGCTTTGGGTATCGCTCATCATGATGCTCGTGGGCGCGCTCGTGAGCATCGTCGGATGCATCCTGGGGAATTGGTTCCCGCAGGCGGGTCTCATCGTCACCATCGTCGGCATCGTGATTTTCGGGATCGGCGCGATCCTCTTCCTCATCTGGTGGATCGTTTGTCGATTCCTGACGCTATGCGCGGTGATATTGGCGGCCCGAAGTTTTGTCATGGCCATGATTGCGCTGTTCGCCATCATTGCCATCGTCATCGCAATCATTTCGATCTTCAACCCGCCGTTCCGCGCGTGCGCCATCGCGTCGGCAATCTACGGATTTGCCTGGGGCGGCATCCTGGCCATGCTCGACTTCATCGCCGATCAACGCCGCTGCCTCATCGCGAATCCGTCCGGCGGCTCATCGCCGAGCGGTTCGTCTTCGAGCCCGCTGACGAGCAGTTCGGGAACTCAAAGGCTGCGGCCTTCCGATTTTTCGCATCGTTCCTCTATGGCGAAGGCAGGGCTCGGCGACGTGGTGTCCTCTGTCACCTCCGCGATGGGTATCACGCCATGCTCGACTTGTCAGCAACGCGCGGAGATGCTGAACCAGCGCTTCCCGCTGGGCGCGCGATCGAGCGGCACAGGAGCCGCATAAGGCGTTGAACCTGGTCGTTACCTGCCGGAACAAAGCACCACACGGCAACCGATGAGCGGCCGGGGAGATAGTTGAACTAAACCGCTTCGCGGTGGAGGGTCGCGGCTTCAGCGTGCGCTGAAGTGTTCCGAAGTTGAGCGTTGTTCGAGGGCCGCGGCCGGCGTGCTCGGCGCGTGTGTGTCAGCGTGATTCCCGCGGGAGTGTTCCCGCACTCACCTGAGGAGACACACGATGAGCGCGTTGCGCAAGCAGCTGGAAGCCGATTTGGCGATCCGCGGCATGTCGGAGCGGACACGCGAAGCGTATGTGGGTGCGGTGGCGGCACTGGCGAAGCATTACGGGCGCTCGCCCGAGCGGATCGCCCAGGAGGAGATCCAGCGCTATCTCCTGCATCTACTCACTGAGCGCAAGCTTGCCCCGAGCAGCTGCAACGTCGCGGCGAGCGCCTTCCAGTTCTTCTACCGAGTCACCCTCAAGCGAACCGCGGCCCAAGCAACCGCAGAAGCTGCCGCAGATCCTCGCGCGCGAGGAGATCGCGCGCCTCATCGGGGCGAGCGAGAACCCCAAGCACCGGGCGATGCTGGTGACCGCCTACGGGGCGGGGCTGCGGGTCTCGGAGCTCTGCCACCTCAAGGTGGGCGACATCGACTCGGCGCGCATGACGCTCCGCGTCGAGCAGGGCAAGGGCGCCAAGGACCGCTACACGCTGCTCTCGGCGCGCTTGCTCGGGGAGCTGCGCCGCTACCGGCTCGGCTACCGGCCCAAGTGCCGGCTGTTCGTCGGCGAGCGCCAGGCAGGCGAGGAGCGCCCGATCGCGGTGGTCAGCGCGCAGCGCATCTACCGCTCGGCCAAGGCGCGCGCGGGTATCACCAAGGAAGGCGGCATCCATGCGCTGCGCCACGCCTTCGCCACCCACCTGCTCGAGGCCAGTGTGGATGTGCACACCATCCAGCGGTTGATGGGCCACGGCCATATCGGCTCGACGCTGCGCTATTTCCACCTCGCCGACCGCCATCTCGCGGCCACCTCCTCGCCGCTGGAGCTGCTCGAGCACACCGATATCGCACGGCTTTAGGCGATGCGCCCGAGCACGCACGGCGCGCGCAGCGCGGCGCGGGTCGAGCTCGCCGACATCGTGCGCGCGCACGCCCCGGCGCTCCTCGCCACCACGCGCCTGGCCGGGGTGCGGCAGCGCGCGTTGCACGCGATCGCGCGCTGCCGCACCGCCGCCCTGGGGGACGAGATCCGCCGCTGCGATCAGTGCGGCCAGACCCACTACGTCTACCACTCCTGCCGCAACCGTAACCGCCCCAAGTGCCAGACGCTCGCGAAGGAGCGCTGGCTCGCCGCCCGGCGCGCCGAGCTGCTGCCCGTTCCCTACTTCCACCTGATCTTCACGTTGCCGCACGAGTTGAACGCCCTCGCCCAAGGCAACCCGCGCGCGATCTACGCGCTGCTCTTCGCCGCGGCCTCCGAGACCCTGCTCGCGTTCGGGCGCAACCCGCGCTGGGCGGGCGGCGAGATCGCCGCCACGCTGGTCCTGCACACCTGGGGCCAGAACCTCACCCAGCATCTGCACGTGCATGCACTCGTTGCCGGCGGTGCGCTCGGTCCCGACGGGCAGCGGCGCTGCGCTCGGCGCGGCTTCCTCTTCCCCGTCAAGGCCCTGTCGAACCTCTTGCGCGCGAAGTTCCTCGCTGGCTTGGCGCACGCCTTCGCGCAGCAGCGGCTGCGCTTCGCCGGGGCAAGTGCGCCACTCGCCCAACCCGCCGCCCAGCGTAGATTGCTCACCGAGCTGCGCGCCAAACCCTGGGTCGTCTAC
>JAABRB010000146.1 GCA_011391185.1 Betaproteobacteria bacterium | reverse complement strand
ACCCTGCACGGCCCCGAAGCGCTGCTCGACTATCTCGGGCGCTACGTGCAGCGCGTGGCCCTCTCCAATGAGCGCCTGCTCGGCCTCGACCCGGATCAGGTTCGCTTCGCCTGGCGCGACCGCGCCCACGGCAACCGCCGCAAGACGATGCGCCTGCCCGCCCGGGAGTTCCTCGCCCGCTTTGTGCTGCACGTGCTGCCGCGAGGGTTCATGCGCATCCGCCACTACGGCCTGCTCGCCAACCGCCACAAAGCCGAGCGCCTCGCCCAGGCGCGCGCCGCGCTCAACACCCCCGCCCCAGCTCCTGCCACCCGCGAGTCCGTCGCGGCCTTCTGCCAGCGCGTGCTTGGCCTCGACATCGGCCGATGCCCGGCCTGCGGCATCGGGCGAGTGCGCCTCGCCGCCACCTTCCCCAAAGCGCTCGCCCATCGCGCCCGTCCGCCATGAGCGCCATGAGCGCCACCCCGGCTCTCCGCGCCCCTGCACCGTCCACCCATCGCCCAGCGCGAGGCCACCGTGCGCGCCGGCATTGTGCATTGACCCTCGCAGGGCGCTCTGCCATAGTCCTCGCCACCCCTCGGCCCCCCCGTCACCGCCCATGCCGCACGTCTCAGACCCCTCTGGACTGCGCACCGCGCCCCGCCGCTGCTTCCGCAACCGAGCGCGGCGCCTTCAAATCCCCAATCCGCCGCGCGTTGAACACAGCGGTTCTATTCAACTGATCTTATCCTCCATGCTGCCGCACGGCGGATAAGATCCTGATCGTTATGCCGCAACGCGGGCGGTGAGCTAGAATTGGCGAATAGAGGGACCAGCATGCCAAACACTGCGCCGGTTGTTCACAGCGATCCGGATATTCTGGGGGGCACGCCCGTGTTTGTCGGGACGCGCGTTCCGTTCCGCAACCTGATCGACTACCTCGAACGAAACCACAGTCTTGAAGAGTTTCTCGATTCGTTTCCGAGTGTCTCCCGAGAGCAAGCGGTCGCGTCGTTGGAAGCGGCTCACGAAGCCCTGAGCGCTCGTGCGCATTCTGCTTGATGAGCAGCTTCCTCGGCAGCTAGCGCCCTACTTCGTCGGCCACGACGTTAGTACTGTCCAGAAAGAATCGTGGGCAGGTCTCAAGAACGGCGCGTTGCTTACGCAAGCCGAGGACGCTGGGTTCTCGGTGTTCGTGACCGGCGACCAGAATCTCGAGTTTCAGCAGAACATCTCGAACCGGCGTCTTGGCGTGGTCGTACTCTGCGCTACGAGCAATGCGCTCGAAGACCTGCTGCCTCTTGTTCCCGCTGGCTTGACTGCAATTGCGACCGTCCGACCTGGGAAGGTGGTTCTTGTTGAGGCATAACCGGCCCATCGAGACGGACCTTCGCAAGCGGGCTTCGCCCGCCTGCTCGGCCGCTCATGGGCGACGTTATGCCGCCAAGAGGCACGTGTGCGCATCTACCTGGACTCAAAAGACTTAATCGTACTTGCGGAGCGCAACTCCGACGCCGAGTACGATCAGGCCGCGAACTGGCTGAACGCCCAGGGAGATCAGCTAGTCCTGTCCCTGAGTCCGATCCTTGAGTGCTGCGTGCACTTAACCCAGCCGAAATCGGACGCCATTGTCACAAGAACCTTGGCACGGATCGAGAAGCTTCCGCACACGTACATCCCAGAAGCGAAGATCCCGAGAGATGAGCTTGTCTCCGCGGTAGCCGCGTACTCGTCACACGGCGAGTATCAGGCAATCGATCCGTATGTGGCGCGATTCGACGAGGTCCTATCACCCTTTGAGCCCCCTGCTACGAGGATCTACCTGCGATATGGTCTCGCGGAGACCGTGTTTGAGTTGTGGCGGACAAGACCGGATTTGTTTGCTCGGGATGTTCGGCACGGCGACCTCTTGGCCAAGTCGAGAGAGTCCGATCGTTCTCGTCCCGACCACAGAAGGCATGGCCTCAATTTCCCTGAAACCGTGCGTCGGACACTGACACAATTCAACATCCAACTCCCACCGGAGCAGGTCCAGCCGTTATCAGACTGGATCTGGGCTCAACCAACGCGGTGCCCCAGTATGCGATGGAGCTACGAGAGTCTGATCAAGTCATCGGGGGGCGGGAATGACGGACTTCTGCAGAGCTTCCTTAGGCGTCACCCGCGCGGTGGCGATTGAGCAAATGACCCCATCGCCTTCGACGGGCTTACCGGTGCCAGTAACATGCACCGCGGGCCCGACGTGTTTCGCGGCATCCTATGCCAAAAACTAGAACGCTGAAGGTTGTCGCCGGCATTGTTGTTTCGTTCGCCGTTCTCGCCGGCACTATCATTGTTTTGGCGAAAGCGAAATTAGTAAGTGGCGTTGTGGCGCTACTAATGGTTGTCGCGTTGTTGGGGATGTACGTCGGATTTGGAATTCTAATTGCTTTCTATCGGTTGATCAGCAAGCTCAAGTGAGCATTTTTTGAACACCGATTTACGGATTACTACGCCCAACCATGCGTTCGAGCGGCCGCGCCGCCAGCGGGCTCCGTTTGGCGCAATCAGATCGCCGCAACCGTGCCATTTCATGGCACGTCACTGGCGCGCCGCTCAACGCGGTAGTTGGGCGTCATCAAGAAGGCTGTTGACTCACGGAGGTAGCAGCATCCATTGCGCTGAGAGGTGATATGCAGATCGACATCGACAGGCTCACCGAAGCAGAGTTGATCGACCTCAACAATCGGATCGTTGAGCGCCTGCGGTTCCTTCATCAGATGCGGTCGCACGCCGAGATGCTTGTGTTCCGGATCGGCGATCGCGTCGAGTTTCAGCCTGAGGGACGCCCACTTGCCGTCGGCAAGTTGACCCGGTACAACAAGAAGACGATCGCGGTTATCACTGACACGGGTCAACGTTGGAACGTTGCCCCTCGTATTCTGCGCCGGGCGTCGGTAGTGGTCGATCAGCCAGCGTCTGATCCGAACGTAATTCGGCTGCGCAAGGGGTGAGTGGGGCGGTGATCCCTAGCGTTTGGCGTTGGCAACGAAGATCGACCGGAGGGAATTATGGCTGACCACTCGATGTATCACGATGGAATGCGACACCTTCAGGATGTCCGTGAAACGCGGCCTCTTGCTGACCGCCTTGAGCAGGTGACCGTCCGTACGGCGTTTACCGACGAGGATCGCGCGTTTATTCAGCGTTGTCCGATGTTTTTCCTAGCGACAGCTGATGCCCGTGGCCATCCTGACTGCTCTTACAAGGGTGGCTTGCCCGGGTTCGTGCGGGTCGTCGACGATCACACCCTCGCTATTCCCGATTACGACGGTAATGGCATGTACCGATCTTGGGGAAACGTACTCCTCAATCCGCACGTGGGGCTGCTGTTTCTAGACTTCGAGCACCCAAAGAGGCTCCGTGTAAACGGCACAGCTCAGGTCCAGGAAGATGATCCTCTGCGCACCGAGTGCCCTGGGGCCGTGTTCATCATTCGCGTCACGGCAGCCAAGATCTTCCCAAATTGCCCCCGCTACATACACAAGATGCAACTAGTCGAACACTCGGTGTATGCGCCGCGATCTGAGTACACGCCCCCAGAGCCAGTATGGAAGACCTTTGACGCCTTTCGCGACTCTCTTCCTGCTCGCGACCGTGCCGACGATAAGCAGTGAGCCCAACTGCGCGTGTGACAGCAGCCAAACGCCATCGAGACGAAGAAGGGGTTCCCCGTCAACACGCTAATCCCCGGTCGTCGGATCGATTGTCGTCTTCACCCGCGAGATCCTGTTCGCCGGAAACCCGCCGACTTCCGCGTGCCTGCGAATCGCGTCTTCGTTTTCCGCGCGGTACACGCAGTAGATCTTGTCGTCGGTGACGTAGCTCTGCAGCCGACAGTTTCCCCGCCCCGGCAAGGGCGCGCGCGATGACGTATTGGGGCATGGTGGACGACCTTCGGATCGAGACCGCTCGCGCGTGATGCTAATTCAGCGTCGCCGCGATCCGCCGAATCTCTTCCGCGGTCCGCTCGCCGGCGAGCGCCGTTCCCGGCATCAAGTGTTTCCCCATCGCCAGCCCGCCGATCAGGACGGGCTCATACCCGATTTCGCGGATCAGGCGCGAGGCCACGGCAATCGCCTGGGCATCGTCGCCCGCGATCGGCATGCCGACGCGCCCGGGATCCTGATACGCCGAGCCCATGCGCCCAGCACCGATGGCATTGAAGGCGCGCACCAGACGCGCGCCGGGCAATAGCTCCGCGGATGCGAGGCCGGCGCCTTGCTTGCGCGCCCACACGGCGATCTCGCCATCGCGCCCGGGAAACGGATTGCACGTGTCGATCACCACCTTGCCCTTGATCAGCCCCCCCAGGGTCTTCCCGACGTCGGGCAGGGCGCCGTAAGGCACCGAGATCATCACCACCTCGCCGAAGGCCGCG
>JAABRB010000145.1 GCA_011391185.1 Betaproteobacteria bacterium | reverse complement strand
AACCAGCCAGTTTCCTCCTGTTCGTACCCTTCCGGTTTTGTTCTCGAGGGAACCAGACGGTTCCCTCCTGTTCGTGACCTACCGCAGTTTCGCTGGTGTGATGACGCAGCCAATGAAAAGGCCCTCTCCAGAGGGCCTTTTCGAGCTTCCGATCCGATGGTGGAGACGAGGAGGATCGAACTCCCGACCTTCGCATTGCGAACGCGACGCTCTCCCAGCTGAGCTACGTCCCCACGGAGAGTGCGGATTTTACCCGCTCGCACGCCATCGCGGCAATCCGCGCGCCGCCCGGGGGCGTTAGACTCGGATTGGGTCAATCCGGCTCGAGGGAGCGTTGGTTATGCAAATTACCCCCCCATTCGGCTACCGTGAGATCGTACCGTTGCAGAAGACGCAGGGCGTCAACCTGCCCGCGCCTGGCAAGGTACCGGAATTCTGCGCCGGCACGAATGCGATGCCGGTCTCGTTTTCCGAGTTCCGGGTGGCCGCCCACGACTATCCGCTGGTCTTTGCGTCGGGCGACAGTGGCCAGACTTTCGCGGCGGTGGCCGTGGTCGGCCTCGCCAATGGCGAGAACCTGTTCGCCCGCGACGGCACATGGGTGCCGGAACTCTACGTGCCGGCCTATGTGCGCCGCTATCCTTTCTGCATGGCGCGCGTCACGCTGGAGAAGAAGGAGCAGACCAACCGGCTGATCTGCGTGGAGAAGGATTACATCGCGGAGAGCGGCGAGAAGCTCTTCGATGCGAAGGGCGAGCCGCTCGAGAAATGGCAGAACATCGAGAAGCTTCTGCGCGAGTACGAGGCGGACCTCGAGCGCACGCGCGAGATGTGCGCCGTCCTTGCGGACTACGCGCTCCTCGAGCCGTTCACGCTTCAGGCTACCGAGGCCAACGGCGTTCCGGTGAATCTTTCCGGCATGTATCGTGTGAAGGAAGAAAAACTCGAGCACCTGAACGCCGCGCAGCAAAAAAACCTCTTCAAGAAGGGCATTACCGGCCGGATTTACGCCCACCTCCTGTCGCTGGACAACTTCGGCCGGCTGATCGCCCTGCGCAACAAGCTGAATCCGCCTGCCCCCGCCCCCAAGGCCGCGGCGGGCAAGAAGGGCTGAGTCTCCCGGGCGGCGGCCGGCGCCCGCGGTTAGGGAGCCCCCCGCCGCTTGCATCCGAATCCGGGCATGTGTCGTAGGCTATGCTGCGTCCTCGAGCCCCTGCTCGCCGCCGCGTGTCGCGCGCGCAAGCCGATCGTTGATCGCGGACCACGCGGGCGACTGCGGGGGCACTTCGATCAGGATCTGGCCGACGTTCTGGGCATCCAGTGCGCGTAGATTCGCATAGAGCTCGTGCGCATAGCGGGCGGCAATCGCCGGAACCACCCGTTGCAATCCGGCGGCGAGCCGCGGCACGGTCACTTCGATCGCGAGAACGCCGATGCGCTGGCCCTTGTGCGACGTCAGCGCTTCCAGCAATTCCACGCGCCGGACGAGCCGCACCTTGGCCCGCGGCGCATAGTGGGCCTTGCGCATCCCCGGTGCGCGCGGCGCACGCGCATCGGGCGCCTGCGGTGCCGCGCCGAGGACCCGCGCGATGGCCTCCGCCGAGATTGCGCCGGGACGCAGAATTGCCGGGTGTTCGCCTGACACGTCCACGATCGTGGACTCGATGCCGAATTCCGCCGGACCGCCGTCCAGCACCAGATCGACTTCGTCGCCCAGGTCGGCGCGAACGTGAGCCGCCGTGGTGGGGCTGACGCGTCCGAACTTGTTCGCCGAAGGCGCCGCCAGGCCGCGCAAGCGATGTTCCGCGTCGTCGCGGGCAAAGGCATCCAGCAGCGCGTGCGCCACCGGATGTTCGGGAATGCGCAATCCAACGGTGTCCTGACCACCGGTCACGGCGTCCGGCACCTGCGGGGCGCGCTTCAGGATCAGGGTAAGCGGGCCGGGCCAGAATGCTTCCGCAAGCGCCTGCGCGGCGGCGGAGATGTCGCGCGCCCAGTCCGCGAGCGCGGCGACGCCGGCGAGATGAACGATTACGGGGTGATCGAGCGGTCGGCCCTTGATCTTGAAAACCCGCGCGACCGCTGCTTCGTTCATCGCATCCGCGCCGAGGCCGTATACCGTCTCGGTCGGAAAGGCGACGACGCCGCCCCCACGCAGCAGTTCGGCCGCCCTGGCAATCGATTCATCATCTGCCGCAACGACGTTGGTCGGTGCGGACGGCGCCACCGGCAGATCTGCGGGCGCCGTGCCCGGCTGGAGTGCGTCGGTCATTCCGCGGACGGCAACTTGACCGCGCGGGCCTTGGCGGAAAGCTCGGCGCGAAAAGCATCGAGCCGCGTCGCGAGTGCGCCGTCGCCGGCCGCGAGCATCGCGACCGCGAATAGCGCCGCGTTCGCCGCCCCGGCCTCCCCGATCGCGAAAGTGGCGACCGGAATGCCCTTGGGCATCTGCACGATCGAGAGCAGTGAATCCTCGCCACGCAGGTACTTCGAGGGCATCGGCACGCCGAGCACCGGGACGGTGGTCTTGGCCGCGAGCACACCGGCAAGGTGCGCCGCGCCGCCGGCCCCCGCAATGATCGCCCGCAATCCGCGCCCCTTTGCCGCGCTCGCGTAAGCAAACGCCTCGTCCGGCGTGCGATGTGCCGAGATGACGCGCGCCTCGTACGGCACGCGGAAATCCTTGAGCACGTTCACCGCGTGCTCCATCATGTCCCAGTCGCTTGCGCTGCCCATCACGACCCCGATCACGGGATTGGCCATCTCGCCGACAGCGGGTTTCTTCTTCGCCACGTTCACGTCTCCAGGTTGCGACCAGTAAGGCGCGAGTACGCCTCGCGGTATTTCTCCGAAGTCCGCGCGATGACATCGGCAGGCAGCCGGGGCGCCGGCGGCCGCTTGTTCCAGCCGAGCGTCTCCAGGTAGTCGCGCACGTATTGCTTGTCGAAAGACGGCGGGCTCGAGCCGGGCCGGTACTGATCGACGGGCCAGAATCGCGACGAATCCGCCGTGAGCGCCTCGTCGATCCAGTAAAGCCCGCCTGCCTCGTCGAGCCCGAACTCGAACTTGGTGTCGGCAATGATGATGCCGCGGCCCGCCGCGTATTCCGCCGCCTCCGAGTAGAGACGGATCGACACGTCACGCACCCGCGCGGCGAGGTCGGTTCCGATCAGCTTTTCAGTCTGCGCGAACGAGATGTTCTCGTCGTGCGCACCGATCTCGGACTTGGTGGCGGGCGTGAAGATCGGTGCGGGCAGCCGGTCGGCCTGCGCGAGACCGCCCGGAAGCTTGATTCCGCACAATGCGCCGGTTTGCAGATAGTCCTTCCAGCCCGAACCAATGATGTAGCCGCGTACAACCGCCTCGATGGGCAATGGGTTGTAGCGGCGCGCCACGATGGCGCGGCCGCGCACCTGCGCGCGCTCCGCCTCGGACCGGACGACCGACTCCGGGTCGATTCCGGTGAGCTGGTTCGGAACGACGCGTGCCAGCCTGTCGAACCAGAAATCGCTCATCGCCGTGAGCACCTGTCCCTTGAAAGGGATCGGGTCGGGGAGCACGACGTCGAACGCGGAGAGGCGATCTGTCGTGACGATCAGGAGCGTGCGATCGTCAACTGCGTAGATGTCGCGCACCTTGCCGCGCCGGACGCGCGGAAGGCTGCTGATCGTCGATTCGTGCAGTCCGACCGTCATGCGCGATTCCGGGTCACGCCGCCTGCTTCTCGAGCTCGCGCTTGTACTGCCCCTTCGTCGCGAGCCCGTTCATCTGTGCGCGATGCAACAGCGCCGCCTGCCCGGCGGCCACGTTCGCAACGGCGCCCTTCCAGGCTTCGAGCGAAGGATGCTGCAGCGCGCGTCCGTAGGAGAACGTCAGGTTCCAGGGAAGCTCGCCGGCAAACATCCGGTTCATCGCGTTCAAGTGCGCGGTGGCCAGTTCGTCGCTCTGGCCGCCCGACAGGAACGCAATCCCCGCCACTGCGGCCGGAACGCAGCGCTTCAGGACCTTGACGGTGCGCTCGGCCACTTCGTCGACGCCCGCCTGTTTCGGGCAGTCCTTGCCCGAAATCACCATCGAGGGCTTCAGTACGCTCGCCTCGAGCGTGATGCGGTTGATGTAAAGCGCTTCGTACACCGCGTTCAACGTCCACTCGGTGACCTCTTCGCAGCGTTCGATGGTGTGGCCGCCGTCCATCAGCACCTCGGGCTCGACGATCGGGACGATACCCGCCTCCTGGCAGATCGCGGCGTAGCGGGCGAGGGCATGCGCGTTGGCCGCGATGCAGGTCGTGGACGGCATATCGCGGCCGATCGTGATCACGGCACGCCACTTTGCAAACTTCGCGCCCAGCTTCGCGTATTCGGCGCAGCGCTTCGCGAGCCCGTCCAGGCCTTCGGTGACCTTCTCGCCCGGACAGAAGGCGAGGTCCTTCGCGCCGGTGTCGACCTTGATCCCGGGCAGGATGCCCTTACCGGCGAGGAGCTGCGGGAACGGCACCCCGGCGAGCGATTTCTGGCGGAGGGTCTCGTCATAGAGGATCACGCCGCTGATGTGGTTCTCGACGCCTTTTCCGGTGAAAAGCATGTCGCGGTACGCGCGCCGGTTCGGCTCGGTGCACTCGGTGTCGATCGACTTGAAGCGTTTTTCGATGGTGCCGGTGGATTCGTCCGCGGCAAGGATGCCCTTGCCCTTCGCCACCATGGCGAGAGCGGTCTTGCGCATCGGTGTGGTCATGGTTCGCCTCCTGTAAATTCGGCAGGACGGGATGATCGGGATCGGAGAATGAAGCAGTGCTCCGGAAGGCCCGGGATTTTACCTGCTTCGGCAGGCCGCCGCGCACGCATGCGCGCGGCGTGCCACCATGTCGGCAGCGCCACCGGAATGCAAACCGATCCGGTCCGGCGTCGCCCCCAGAAATGCGCCGCATCGCTCACATCGACATGGACGCCTTTTTCGCCGCGGTGGAACTCGCGCGCCAGCCGGGTCTCGCAGGCAAGCCGGTCGTGATCGGCGGACGCGGCAATCCGCAGGCGCGGGGCGTCGTGTCCACGGCATCTTACGAAGCGCGGCGTTTCGGCATTCACTCGGCCATGCCCTTGCGTGTCGCCTACGAGCTGTGCCCCGATGCCGTCTTCCTGCCTGTCGACTACGCCGCATACTCGTCGGTGTCGGCCAGGGTCAAGGAGGCGCTGCGCGCGGTATCGCCGGTGATCCAGGACGCCGGCATCGACGAGGCATATCTGGACGTGTCCGCGCTGCCGGGGACACCGGAGGACATCGGGCAGATGATCAAACGCCGAGTCCGTGAGGCGACCGGGCTCTCATGCTCGGTGGGGATCGCGCCCAACAAGCGCCTCGCGAAAATCGCGTCCGAAATGCAAAAGCCCGACGGCCTCACGATCATCGCGCCCGAGGAAGCGGCCAGCCGCATCGCAGCGCTGCCAGTGCGAAAGGTGCCGGGCATCGGTCCGGTGACCGAGGCCCACCTCGCACGGCTCGGCGTGCAGACAGTGGGCGAGCTTGGCGGGCTCCGGATCGAGCGGCTCGTCGCCGAATTCGGCCCGTCGCGCGCAGAGTTCCTGTACGAGGCGGCGCGCGGCATCGACGACCGGGAACTCGTGACGCACTGGGAGCCGAAGCAGCGCAGCCGCGAGACCACTTTTCAGAAGGACACCGTGGACGTGCAGACCATCCGTCGCACGGTGGCCGCGCTCGCGCGCGAAATCGCGCAGGAACTCCGCGAAGCGGGCTATCGGGGCCGGCGTGTCGGTATCAAGATCCGCTTTACGGGCTTCGATACTCACACGCGCGAGACCACGCTGCCCGAGGCGACCGACGTCGAGGAGATCATTCGTCGCGCCGCGTTCGGGTGCCTGCAGCGCCTCGCGCTCGACCGGCCCGTCCGGCTCGTCGGCGTGCGGGTGGGTGACCTCGTGCGTTCGGGCGAAGGTCCCTGACACGCAGCCTTCAGGGACCGGACGCCAGCCGATGGGCGTGGCGCGTCGTCTCGGGCAGCCGGTAGAGCGTGCAGCACGCCAGCGCGAAGCGAGTCGCCGTTGCGAGGCTCACGCGATGGCCGATCGACACGTAGACCGGTTTCACGCCCGCCCGCGTGCGCAGCACCACCCCGATCGTCTCGCCCGCATGACGGAGCGGCACCCACGCACCGCGGCGGTCGGGCGGCGCGCGGTGCTCGCCGATGAGCAGGGTCTTCGCCACGCCGATCGACGGGATGTCCGCAGCAAGTCCAATGTGCGAAGCGAGTCCGCAGCGGCGCGGATGCGCAATGCCATGTCCATCGCAAACGAGGAGATCGGGCGAGGTCTTCAGCCGGTCGAGCGCGTCGTGCACGGCCGGCACTTCGCGGAATGAAAGCAGGCCCGGTACGTAGGGAAACGTCGTCTTGCGGCGTGCGATCGCGCTCTCGACGGGCTCGAGCCCCGGAAAGGACAGCACCACCACTGCCGCGCGGGTGATCGCGCCACCCTGCTCGAAGCCCACGTCGATTCCGCAGACATGGTGCACGGGACCGAGCCGGTCTTCGTGCACCACGCGCACGCGCAGCTTCTGCTGCAGCGCCATCGCTTCTTTCGGCGCGAGATCCCAGCGGTGTCGCAGCGCGCGTGGCATCGTGAAACCCGAACGGTTGGTGAAAATCTTTTCCCCTCCTCTCCGAGGAGGGGTGGCGCCGAAGGCGACGGGGTGGTGAACAGCGCTGACCAAAACCCCAACCACCCCCCGCCCTACGGGCGGACCCCTCCTTGGAAAGGAGGGGAAACAGCCACTCATCGCTCCGCGACCGGCACCTCGCCACGCGCGACTCCGCAAGTCCGCTCCCGGCGCTCCCGGAACGTCGCGAGTACCAGGTCGGGATCGCGCTCCGCCTCAACAAAAGCGTTCATGGCGTTCCCTGCACGTAGCCAATACGACATCCGGATCCTTCTTCCACCAGTTGCTGGCAGAAAGGATCTCCACCTCGTGAAAGCCGTGATAACCGACCTCCTCGACCAGTGACCGGATGTGCGGGATGTCGATCACGCCGTCGCCCATCATTCCACGGTCGAGGAGCAGATCGGTGGTCGGCACCAGCCAGTCGCAGATATGGAACGCGAGGATGCGCTTTTCCCCGGCGCGCTCGATGTCGCGCGCGAGATCTGGATCCCACCACACGTGATAGACGTCGACCGCAACGCCGAGCGCACCGCCACCTCCGCTATCCAGCTGGTCGCAGAGATCGAGCGCCTGGGCAAGCGTATTCACACATGCGCGGTCCGCCGCGTACATGGGATGCAGGGGCTCGATCGCGAGCGGCACGCCGCTCGACCGCGCGTGGTCGAGGACCTCGCCGATGCCGTCGCGCACCATCTCGCGCGCGCCCGCGATGTCCTTGGAGCCCTGCGGCAATCCTCCAACCACGAGCACGAGGCAGCGCGCCTCGATCGTTGCAGCGTCGTCAATCGCGCGCAGGTTGTCGTCAATCGCGCGCTCGCGGCCCTGCCGATCGGCGGCCGGAAACATTCCGCCGCGGCACAGGCCCGTCACTGTCAGGCCATTGTCGCGAATCATCTTGGCTGCCAGCTTGGCGCCGAGTTCGGCGAGCTTGTCACGCCAGGGCGAGACGCCGCGGATGCCGTGGCGCGCGCACCCGGCGATCATGTCCTTCAGATTCCATCGCTCCCGGACGGTTGCGGTATTGAGGCTGAGGAGCGCCGGATCGGGCTCGCGGGGTCGTGTTGCCATCGATGCTCCTGTGTGACTATACCGAAAACCGCGCGAGCGCGGCGCGATCGACTTCGATGCCGAGCCCCGGCCCCTCGGGGCGCTCCAGCCAACCGTCGCGCGGGCGCAGCGGACGATCGACGAGCTGCTCGCGGAACGGGTGCGCGGAGCAGTCGTACTCGAAGACCGGCTGCCCGAGCGCCTTGCCCGCGAGATCCCAGAGCGCGATGTCCACGCCGCTGCTCAGCGGCGCAAGCGTGCTCCGGATGGTCGCCGCCGTGATCTCCGGCGGCTGCAGTCCCTGGCAAAGCGCCTCGCCCCAGCCGACGAGCCCTGCGTCGGTGAGCACCTCGACGATCGTTGCCCCGCGGCTCCGCACCCATCCCTGCGAGAAGGCGAACGGCATCTCGAGCGGGCTCTCGAGGCAGT
>JAABRB010000015.1 GCA_011391185.1 Betaproteobacteria bacterium | reverse complement strand
CGTTCTCGTGGCCCTGCTCGGACAGCAGGACCTGGTGCCCCTTCTCGTCGACGTGAAAATCACCCGCCGCGTCCGCGGCGGCCTGGCGCTGCAGCAGCGGGGCGACCTCATTCACCCGCCGATAGAGCTCGGTCTTGTCGTCGGCCTGCCCTGAGATGATCAGCGGTGTACGCGCTTCGTCGATCAGGATCGAGTCGACCTCGTCGACGATCGCGTAGTGCAACGAGCGCTGAAAGCGCTCGTCGATACTCATCGCCATGTTGTCGCGAAGGTAGTCGAAGCCGAACTCGTTGTTGGTTCCGTACGTGATGTCGGCCGCGTACGCCGCGTGCTTGTCGCTGTAGGGCATCTGCGACAGGACCGTCCCGACCGACAGTCCCAGGAATCGGTAAATCTTGCCCATCCACTCGGCGTCCCGGCTTGCGAGGTAGTCGTTGACCGTGATGATGTGGACGCCTCGCCCGGTCAGGGCATTGAGGTACGCCGGGAGCGTTGCGACCAGCGTCTTGCCCTCGCCGGTCCGCATCTCGGTGATCTTTCCGTTGTGCAGCGTGATTCCGCCGAGCAGCTGCACGTCGAAGTGACGCATGTTTAGCGTGCGCTTGGCGGCTTCGCGCACCACCGCGAACGATTCCGGCAGGAGTTCCTCGAGCGCCGCCATTCGCACAGCGCGCTCCTGCTCCGGATCGGTATTCGCTTGCAGGCGCTCCGCGAAACGCGCCTTGAGCTCGCCTGTCTTGGCGGCGAGCGCGTCATCGCCGAGCGCGGCAAATTCCGACTCGTACGCGTTGATCCTGGCGACGGTCTTGCGGTACTGCTTGAGTAGGCGCTCGTTGCGGCTGCCGAAGATTGCCTTCAGGGCCCGTTGAATCATGCGCGAGACGATGCGGTGGGCATAAAGCTTGTTAGTGTATCACGCGATGCCCCGGGCGCTTTCCGCAGACGGTCCGTGTGCGCCCCACCCGCATCCGGGATACGGCCCTCCCGCCGCAGATCTGCTCGCGGGGGAACTACCTGGAAGTCTTGCGTGGCGAATTCGCGGCGCCTGGCGACTTCCCTTCGACCGCAGCCAGGGCTGCCTTTTCGCCGCCGCGGAGAAACGCAGTCGGATTCAGCGCCCTGCCGTTCTGGCGAACCTCGAAATGAAGATGCGAGCCAGTGGAGCGTCCCGTGCTTCCGACCGTTGCGATGACCGCGCCGCGTTTGATGAACTCGCCCTGTTTGGCGAGCAGTTTCGATGCATGCGCGTACCGGGTGAGCAGTCCGCCGCCATGATCCACTTCGATGAGGTGGCCGTAGGTCGGGTGGTAGCCCGCGAAGGCAACCACGCCGGCGGCGGCGGCCTGGATGGGCGTTCCCGTTTCAGCGATGAAATCGATGCCCTCGTGCACCGCCGCCTGGCCGGTGATCGGATCGAGCCGTACGCCGAATCCGGATGCGTTCCATGTCGCCGCAACCGGGAGCGACGTCGGCAGCTGGCGCGCCTTGGCGCGCGACTCCACCATACTGCCTTCGATCATTCCCAGCTGCTCCGAATGCCATTCCATCTGCTTGGCGACGACGTCCAAGTGCTGGCGCAACTCGTCGACTCCCAGGTCGCGCGGCGCCGGAGAGGCCGAGAGGGCGCCACCCCGGCCCGGAATTTCCGAGAATTTGAGCTCGCTGGAATTGATTCCGGCCACGTTCGACAGGCGCTCGCCCAGCACGTCGAGTCGCGTGAGCTGGGCCTGCATCTGCCCCAGCTTCACTGCCATCACGCTGATGTTCTGCCGTACGTATTCCTCGGACCGGCGGGCCTGCTGCTCCTGGGCCGAGCGCACGAGCGATTGCAATGCCGGATGCTTGATTTCGGCGGCGCGCTGGATCCCCAGATAGGTGAGACCGGCCGCAACCCCGACCATCAACCCCAGGAACGCGAGGCCGGCGAGGACGAGGTGCGTGACGCGCACGCGTACCGACTGCGCCCTGGACAGCCTGTCGGAGACTAGAATAATGTGCATGTACCCCCCTCGAACTGCGCGCCATGCAGACCAAGAAGCTCGGTGAATTCCTGTCCTCGGCACCCGAAATCGGGCGCCTCGTGCCGCAGGCGGTCGAGTTTCTTGAGGTTCGGCAGGCTCTCCGCGAACTCCTACCGAACACATTGCGGGGATTTTGCGAAATCGCCCGCGTAAAGCAGGGAAATGTTGTTATCTTCGCCGAAAACAACGCCACTGCGGCGAAACTTCGGCTACTCGGTCCAACGCTCGCCAACGAACTGCGCAGACGAGGGTTGAAAGTTACTGGAATCGAGTCCCGAGTACAAGGGGGAATGTTGCGTCCCGCCCGGGAGCCGCGCTCCGCCGTGGAATTATCCTCGGCCGCGGGGGCGGCGCTCGACCGATTGGGCGCCCAGCTCCCGGATTCGCGCCTGCGGATCGCCATCCGGTCGCTCGCCCGGAAGGCGCGCGAGTGAATTACTTCACATGTTCTCCGGGGGAAGCGCACGCGCGAGCGCCCCCCCTTGGGGACCTCCGGGCAAGACAATTACCGAAGTGTGGGTGCCGCCCGGTCAGGCCGGCTGGACAAAAAGTCGGGCAAGTGCGGCCGGCGCATCTTCGGCCCGGTCGAAGGTCACCAGCTCCCAGGCGTCGCGATCGGCCAGCGTGGCCCGCAGCAGCTGGTTATTGAGCGCGTGGCCCGACTTGTGCGCCGAGAATGCGCCGATCAGCGGGTTCCCGACCAGGTAAAGATCGCCGATCGCGTCCAGCACCTTGTGCTTCACGAACTCGTCGGCATAGCGCAAACCGTCGCTGTTCAGGATGCGGTATTCGTCGAGAACGACCGCATTGTCGAGACTTCCGCCGAGCGCCAGTCCGGCGCTGCGCATCGCCTCGACGTCCTGGACGAAGCCGAACGTCCGCGCGCGGGCAACCTCTTTCACGTACGACGTCTCGGCGAGATCGATGGTGATGGTCTGACCGGCCCGGTCGAATACCGGGTGATCGAAGATAATCGAGAACGTCAGGCGGAATCCGTCGTAGGGATCGAACCGTGCCCATTTGTCGCCGTCGCGCACCTCGATGGCGCGGCGCACTCGAAAGAACTTCTTGGGCGCGTTCAGTTCCTCGAGACCGGCTGATTGCAGCAGGAACACGAACGGTGCTGCGCTCCCATCCATGATGGGCACTTCAGGGCCGGAGAGATCGATGTAAAGGTTGTCGATTCCGAGCCCGGCGAGCGCCGACATGAGGTGTTCGACCGTCGCGACCTTGGCGCCGTTCGACTCGAGTGAGCTGCAGAGACGCGTGTCGGTGACCGCCGCGGCGCTCGCCCGGATGTCCGCCGGCGATGGGAGGTCGACGCGCCGGAATACGATCCCGGTGTCGATGGGCGCGGGGCGCAGTGACATCGTCACTTTTCTGCCCGTATGGAGGCCGATCCCGGTCGCCTTGATTCCTGCCTTTATGGTGCGCTGCCTGAGCATCGTTCTTCTTTATTCGCAAAGAGTTAGATTATATCGCGGAGCGACGACTCACCGCCACCCGGCGGCCCTCGGACCCCGCATTGACGCGGTGCCGCATTTCACGCTCGCCCGCAGGCGAAGCCGATTCCGCTACCCGCTATCTGCCTGGCATGCCGCCCTCAGTCCGCCTGTTTCCGGAGAAATGCCGGAATGTCGTACTTGTCCACGCCGCTCTGGGCAAGCGCCTCGATCGTCGACGCGCGATTCTTGCGGAACACCGCCGGCGCGGAATCGAGCGCACCGAAATCCACGCTGCCCATCGGTACGTCATGCGTGCCGGTCCGCTGCACGACGAGCTGCGGCCGCGGCTGGCGGACGAGCTGCGCCTGACCCAGGCCGGTTGCCACGACCGTCACGCGAAGGTCGTCGCCAATCGAGTCATCGTATACCGCGCCGAAGATGATCGTCGCGTCGTCGGCCGCGAAACTGCGTACGGTATTCATGACCTCGTTCACTTCACGCATCTTCAGACCGTCGCTCGCCGTGATGTTCACCAGCACACCGCGTGCACCGGACAGATTCACGCCTTCGAGCAACGGGCTTGCGACGGCCTGCTCGGCGGCGATGCGCGCGCGGTCCACTCCGTTGGCGTAGGACGACCCCATCATGGCCATCCCCATCTCCGCCATCACGGTGCGCACGTCCTCGAAGTCGACGTTGACGAGCCCCGGACAATTGATGATTTCCGCGATGCCGGCAACGGCGTTGTGCAGAACGTCGTCGGCCGCGCGGAAGGCCTCCTTCATCGAGACGTCGTCGCCAAGCACGTCCATCAGCCTTTCGTTCAGGATGACGATGAGCGAGTCGACGTGTTGCGCGAGCTCCTCGATCCCGGTTTCCGCGACCTTCTGGCGCTTGCCCTCGAACGCGAAAGGCTTGGTCACGACGGCCACCGTCAGGATGCCGAGCTCCTTCGCGATCTCGGCGACCACCGGCGCCGCCCCCGTGCCGGTCCCGCCGCCCATGCCGGCCGTGATGAACGCCATGTGAGCGCCCGTCAACGCTTCACGGATCTGCTCGCGACCCTCGAGCGCCGCATCGCGTCCGGCCTCGGGCCGCGCTCCCGCGCCGAGTCCCGAGCCGCCGAGCTGGATGTGCTGCTTGGCGAGCGTGCGAGCGAGCGCCTGCGCATCGGTGTTGGCGGAAACAAAATCCACGCCACCCACACCATTGCGGATCATGTGGTCGACCGCATTGCCACCTGCGCCGCCCACGCCGATTACCTTGATGACCGTTCCGTTCACCTGCGTTTCCAAGATTTCGAACATGCCTGCCTCCTTTCCGACCGGGGTTTAAGAAAAAGTGATTCGCGTCGTGCGGACTAGAAATTCTTCTGGAACCATTCGCGCATCCTCCTCAAGGTGAGCTTGAAAGAGCCGCTTTGGCGGGCGAGGATCCCCCGCTCGAGCTGCGATTTGCCTTCCAGCAGCAGGCCCATCGCCGTCGCATAGCGCGGGTGATGGACCACCTCGGCGAGCCCGCCTCCGTAGCGCGGCGTGCCGAGACGCACGGGCATGTGAAAGATCTCTTCGCCGAGATCGACCATGCCCTGCATGACCGACGACCCGCCCGTCAACACGATTCCCGAGGAGATGAGCTCCTCGAAACCCGAATGACGCAGGACCTGCTGCACGAGCGAGTAGAGCTCCTCGACGCGCGGCTCGATGACCTCGGCGAGGGTTTGCCGCGACAGCTCGCGCGGGGCGCGATCGCCCAGGCCAGGCACCTCGATCATGTCGGCGGGGTCCGCGAGTTGGCGCAGCGCGCAGCCGTAGCGCAGCTTGATCTCCTCGGCATCGGGGGTCGGCGTGCGCAATGCCATTGCGATGTCGTTGGTGATCTGGTCGCCCGCGATCGGAATCACCGCGGTATGACGGATCGCGCCTTCCCGGAAAATCGCGACATCCGTGGTGCCGCCGCCGATGTCGACCAGCGCCACACCAAGCTCCTTCTCGTCCTCGGAAAGGACCGCCAGGCTGGACGCGAGCGGCTGCAGAATCAGATCGGAAACCTCCAGACCGCAGCGCCGCACGCACTTCACGATGTTTTGCGCCGCCGAGACCGCGCCCGTGACGATGTGCGTCTTGACCTCGAGCCGGACACCGCTCATCCCGAGCGGTTCACGGATTCCGTCCTGCCCGTCGATCACGAATTCCTGGGTCAGGATGTGGAGCACCTGCTGGTCGGTCGGAATGGGCATCGCGCGAGCAGTCTCGATCACGCGCTCCACATCTGCGGACGTCACTTCCCGGTCCTTGATGGCGACCATGCCGGTGGAGTTGAAGCTGCGGATGTGACTTCCCGCGATGCCGGTGAAGACGCGCTGGATCTTGCAGTCGGCCATCAGCTCGGCTTCCTCGAGCGCACGCTGAATGGCCGTCACGGTGGCCTCGATGTTCACGACGACGCCCTTCTTGAGTCCGCTCGAGTCGTGGCTGCCCATGCCGATCACATCGAGCCGGCCGTCCGGGGTCACTTCGGCGACCAGCGCAACGACCTTGGAGGTCCCGATGTCCAGGCCAACGAGCTGATTTCGGGACTCGCGCCGCAGCTTTCCGGTCAGCGCGCCGCGTGCGGGCGCAGATTCGGACGTTCCCGGGCGTGGCTCGGATCGGCGCCGGAGATCGAGCTCGTGCTCGATTTCTCCATGGTCGAGATACAACGACATGTCCTTCTGCATGGCTCGATCACTCCTTCAACGTGCGGCGCGAATCAACAGGTGCGCGCGCCTTTCCGTCCGCCTGGGTGGCGGGTGCGGGGACGCGCACGGCAAATCCGTTCGGATAACGCAGGTCGACGTGCTCGACCGGCTGGCCCAGCTCCGCGACGACCTGCGGGTACGCGGAGACGAAACGTTCGAGGCGGGCTTCGGCGGGCTCGCGCGACCGTTCACGCCCGAGCTCAAGGGTGGTACCGCTCGCGAGCTTGATCTGCCAGGCATGGCGGGGCGACAGCACGAGTTGCGCGAGCTCGGTGCCGAGCGGTGCGAGCAGCGCGCTGAATGCCGCGTAGCGTGCGACGACCTGCCGCTCGGCGCCCGGTGGTCCGCCGAGAACGGGCAGCGCCGCGTCGAGATCGCCGTTGAAGAGTTCGCCGTATGTGTTGACCAGGCGCTGGTCCGTCCAGCGCGCAATCGGCACGTGCTCCTCGATGCGAATCTGGATAAGGTCCGGCCATAGCCGCCGGACCGCTGCCCGGCGTACCCACGGCAGCGCCTCGAGGGCAACTCGCAACGCGTCGAGGTTCGCGGCGAAGAAATTTCCCGAAACACGCCCTTCCAGCCCGACCCGAATCGCGTCGCCGCTTACGTGCTGCAGCTCGCCGGCAACGCTCACGATGCGCAGCGGGAAGAGCGTCGAGGTCATGGCCGCGCGCGCAATCAGGTAGACCGCGATGGCACCCGCCGCGAGGAACAGTCCGCGAGCGATGCTGTTCAGGAGCCGCGGGCTATCCCACATGCGCCCTCCCCGGTTGTGCATCACCTGCCGTCGCCAGCGCCAGGATGCGCAGGCAGAGCGCGTCGAATGGGATTCCGGCATGCCGGGCGGCCATCGGTACGAGCGAATGGTCGGTCATCCCCGGCGACGTGTTGACCTCCAGGAAGTAGGGCGTTCCACCGTGATCAACCAGCAGATCGACGCGGCCCCAGCCACGGCAGCCCAGCGTGTCGAAGGCCCGCAGCGAGTCGCGCGCAATGCGCCGCTCTTCGGCTTCCGGAAGTCCGCACGGCAGGATGTACCGCGTATCGTCCGCAACGTACTTCGCCTCGTAGTCGTAGAAGTCGCGCGGCGTCTCGAGCCGGATCGCCGGAAGCGCGTCGCCCCCGAGGATGCCGACGGTGAGCTCCACGCCGTCGATGAACTGCTCCGCCATCACCAGGGCGTCGTACTTCGCGGCGAGGGTGTAGGCGCTGCCGAGATCGGCTCCTCGACGCACTTTTGTCATGCCGATGGAAGAGCCTTCGTTGACCGGCTTCACCATGATCGGCAGACCGAGCCGCCCGGCCACCGCCGGGTAGTCACTGTGCGCATCGATGAGCTCGTAGCGCGGCGTGGAGATCCCGGCCGCCTCCCACACGAGTTTCGTGCGCCACTTGTCCATCGCCAGCGCGCTGGCCATCACACCCGCGCCGGTATAGGGAATGCCGAGCAGCTCGAGCGCGCCCTGGATGGTGCCGTCCTCGCCATAGCGCCCGTGCAGCGCGATGAATACGCGATCGAACCGTTCGGCGATCAGCGCATCAAGGCCGCGGTCCCGCAGATCGAAGGGGCGGGCATCCACGCCCCGGCCACGCAGGGCGCCGAGCACCATCGCGCCGCTTTTCAGCGAAACCTCGCGTTCGGCAGAGCGGCCGCCGAGGAGCACGCCCACTTTGCCGAACGATTGGGGAAAATGGCCGCTCATCGCGACGCCTCCCCGCCCGGGTACTCGGTTCCACCGGGATTACCGATGATGCGCACCTCGGGAACCAGATCGACGCCAAACTTCGCACGGACCGTCGTACGCACATGTGCAATGAGCGTCTCGATGTCGATCGCGCTTGCGCCGCCTTTCGGGTTGACGATGAAATTCGCATGCTTCTCCGAGATGCGGGCGCCGCCGATCGCATACCCTTTCAGGCCGCACGAATCGATGAGTTGTGCCGCGTACCCCTCGCGTGGATTGCGGAACACGGACCCTGCGTTCGGCAGCTCGAGCGGCTGGCTCGCGACGCGGCGCGCCAGCAGGTCCCGGATCCGGGCGCGTGCCTGCGTCGGGTTCCCCGGCCGGAACCGGAACCATGCGCCGCAAAACCACTCGTCCACGCCCAGGCTTCCGTGATTCAGGGCAACGTGTCGGTAACCGATCTCGAAATCCGCACGCGTTCGATCGACGAGTCCACCGTCGCGGCCGATCATGCGGACGCGCTCGACGCACTCCCAGGTCTCCGCTCCATAGCAGCCGGCGTTCATGGCAAGCGCCCCGCCCACCGTGCCCGGTATGCCCGCCAGAAATTCCGCGCCTTCGAGCCCGTGGGTTGCGGCGAACCGTGCGACTTTCGGGCTGGCCACGCTGGCGTCGGCGTAGACCGGGTCCCCTTCGGTGCGCAACGTTCCTCGCGTGCTGTGCTGGAGGATGATCGTCCCGGGGAATCCACCATCACGCACCAGGAGGTTGCTGCCGAGGCCGACGAAGTACACCGGCTCGGCCACCGGCAGCGTACGCAGGAACGCCGCGAGGTCAGCGATGTCGGCCGGCCGATACGCACGTGCTGCGCGCCCGCCGGCTCGCCAGGTCACGTGGCGTGCCATGGGCTCGTCGCGCAACAGTCGGCCACGGAGCTCGTTGGCTGCGGCTGCATCGCTCACGGGTCTGTACTCGGCCATGTCCATCGCTCGATCAAGGGCCCTGCTGCACGAGTTTCTGGGCCACGGTGCCGATCGAACCGGCGCCCATCGTGACCACCACGTCCTTGTCGCGCGCGGCCTGCCGGATCGCCTCCGGCATCTCGGTGATGTCTTCGACGAAGATCGGCTCGACTTTCCCCGCCACCCGGACTGCGCGGGCGAGAGAGCGGCCGTCGGCGGCCACGATCGGCGTCTCGCCGGCCGGATACACCTCAGCGAGCAGCACGCAATCGGCGAGCGAGAGCACCCGCACGAAGTCTTCGAAAAGATCGCGAGTGCGTGTGTAGCGATGCGGCTGGAATGCGAGCGCGATGCGCCGCCCCGGAAAGGCTCCGCGCGCGGCGTCCAGGGTCGCTTCCATTTCCGCCGGGTGATGACCATAGTCGTCGATCAGGGTCATCGTGCCGCCGCCGGCAAGCGGCACGTCCCCGTAGTGCTGGAACCGGCGCCCCACGCCGCGAAACTCCGCGAGCGCCTTCTGCATCGCCGCATCGGCGATGCCCAGCTCGGCACCCACCGCGATTGCGGCGAGCGCGTTCTGGACGTTGTGGCGGCCGGGCAGATTCAGCCGGCAATCGAGTGGCGCGGCGCCCTCGCGGATCACGCGGAACCGCATTTGCCCTCCCGCGTGCACGACGTCTTCCGCGCGCAGCATCGCGTCCGCGCTGAATCCATAGGTCACCACCGGCTTCGAGACGAACGGCATGATCTCGCGCACGTGCGGGTCGTCTGCGCACAACACCGCGGTCCCGTAGAAGGGCAGATTGCGGACGAATTCGATGAACGCCTGCTTCAGTCTGGCGAAGTCGTGCTCGTAGGTCTCCATGTGATCGACGTCGATGTTCGTGACCACCGCGATCACCGGCTGCAGGTGAAGGAATGACGCGTCGGATTCATCGGCTTCGACCACGATGAACTCGCCGTCACCGAGCTTCGCGTTGGAGGCGGCCGCCGTTAGGCGCCCGCCGATCACGAACGTCGGGTCCAGTCCGCCTTCCGCCAGAACGCTTGCAACGAGGCTGGTCGTGGTGGTCTTGCCATGGGTGCCGGCAACGGCGATCCCCCGCTTCAGGCGCATCAGCTCGGCGAGCATCATCGCGCGCGGCACCACCGGAACACGGCGCGTGCGCGCGGCAAGGACTTCCGGGTTGTCCGAACGTACAGCGGTCGAGACGACGACGACGTCCGCCTGCGCCACGTTGTCCGCGGCGTGCCCGATCGTCACTTTCACGCCGAGGCCCGCTAGGCGCTCCGTGGCCGGGTTCGAGGCGATATCCGATCCCGTCACCGCGTAGTCCAGGTTCGCCAGGACTTCGGCGATGCCGCTCATCCCGGAGCCGCCGATGCCGACGAAATGGATGCGCTTGACCTTGTGCTTCACTTCGCGAGTTCCATGCACGCCCGGGCAACGGCTTCGGTCGCCTCCGGCTTTGCGGCTGAGCGGGCGCGCTCGGCCATCTGGCGGAGCTCTTCGCGAGTGAGGTCGCTCAGCATTCCCGCGAGCCGTTCCGGAGTGAGGTGCGCCTGCTGTTCAAGCAGCGCGGCGCCGTGGTCGACGAGATACCGTGCGTTGGTCGTCTGGTGATCGTCGACCGCGAACGGAAACGGCACGAGCAGGCTCGCGACGCCGGTCGCCGCGAGTTCCGCAACCGTGGTGGCCCCCGCACGGCAGATCACGAGATCGGCGCCGGCATAGGCGGCGGCCATGTCTTCGATGAACGGGACCAGCTCGGCCTTCACGCCGACTGCCGCGTAGTTGGCGCGCAGCGCGGCAATGTGCTTTTCGCCAGACTGATGGGTGACGACCGGTCGCAGCGCTGCGGGGATCCGGGCAAGCGCTTTCGGCACCACATCGTTCAGCGCCGCCGCGCCGAGACTGCCGCCGACGACCAGGACCCGCAAGGGTCCGCTGCGGGCCGCGAACCGCTCCTCGGGCGGCGCGATCCGCGCAATTTCCGCGCGGACGGGATTGCCGACGAACTCCCCTTTCGCGAGCGTATCCGGGAAAGCAACGAGCACGCGATCGGCAAGCCGGGCGAGGACCCGGTTGGCGAGCCCGGCAATGGAGTTCTGCTCATGAATCGCCAGCGGACGGTTGAAGAGCGAGGCCATCATTCCGCCCGGGAACGAGACATAGCCCCCCATTCCCAGCACCACGTCCGGCCGGCGCGCGAAAATCACCCGGGCGCTCTGCCAGAACGCGACGAGGAGATTGAGGGGCAGCAGGAGCTTCGCCACGATCCCCTTGCCGCGCAGCCCGGAGAACCGTATCCAGGCAGTTTCGAACCCGCGCGCCGGGACCAGCGTGGCCTCCATGCCGGTTCGCGAGCCAAGCCAGACCACCTGCCAGCCCGCGGTACGCAGCACGTCCGCAACGGCCAGTGCCGGAAACACGTGCCCGCCGGTTCCGCCCGCCATGATCATGATCGTTCGCGCCATGCCCGGTGCACACTCGTCATGTCTGTTGGCCTCGCATGAGGCTCCGGTTCTCCCAGTCGACGCGCAGGAGGATCGCGAGCGCCGCGCAATTGGCGAGGATCGCCGTCCCGCCGAAGCTCATGAACGGGAGCGTCAGCCCCTTGGTCGGCAGCACGCCGAGATTCACGCCCATGTTGATGAACGCCTGGACGCCGATCCAGATCGCGATGCCCTGCGCGACCAGTGCGGCAAACGGTCGCTCCAGGGCGGCCGCCTGGCGCCCGATCGCGAACGCGCGCAGCACCAACCAGGCGAACAGTCCGATCACGATGAGCACGCCGGCGAAGCCGAGTTCCTCCCCGATCACGGCCAGCAGAAAATCGGTGTGTGCCTCGGGAAGGTAGAAAAGCTTCTCGACGCTCGCGCCGAGGCCGACGCCCAGCCACTCACCCCGGCCGAAGGCGATCAAGGCATGCGAGAGTTGATAGCCTTGCCCGAACGCATCGGACCAGGGATCCATGAACCCGAAGATTCGCTGCATGCGGTAGGGCGACGAGAGCACCAGCGCGGCGAATCCGACCAGCATGAGAGCGAGCAGACCGGCGAACCAGCGGACGTTCATGCCGCCGACGAAGAGGACTCCGGTGGCGATGACCGCAATCACGACGAACGCGCCGAAATCGGGCTCGCGCAGGAGCAGCCAGCCGACGATGAGCATGACCCCGAGCATCGGCAGCAGGCCGTCCCGGAAGCTGTGCATCACCGCAGTCTTGCGCGCGGTGTAATCGGCCGCGTACAGTACTGCGGCGATCTTGACGAGTTCTGACGGCTGCACGTTGAAGCCGGGCAGCGCGAGCCAGCGGCGTGCCCCATTCACTTCCCGGCCCAGCCCGGGAATGAGCACCAGCGCCAGTGCCGCAACGCCGAGCACGAACAGCCACGGCGCAGCGCGCTGCCACGCACGCATGGGCACCTGGAAAGTCAGCGCCGCGGCGATGATCGCCACGCCGAGCGCGGCGAGGTGACGCAGGAGAAAGTAGGTGGGCTGGTGGCCAGCGTGCCGTGCAGCCTCGGCCGTTGCGATCGATGCCGAGTACACCATCACGAGTCCGAGCGTGAGGAGCAGCAACGCGGTCCACAGCAGGCTCCGGTCGTACTCCTCCGCCAAGGCGCGTCCCCGCCCGCCCCAGCCGATGTCGATCGACCCCGTTTTGAGTCGCGCTGCACCGCGGCGCCCGCGCGCAGCCCTGGAACCGACCGGCGGCGCGTCTCGCCCGCGCGCGCGTCTGCGCAGCCCGGCTGTGTCGGGCTCAGTGCGCGGAAGCACGATCCAGTTCCTCGACCGCGGCGCGAAACATCTTGCCGCGGTGAATGTAGTTCTCGAACATGTCGAAGCTGGCGCACGCCGGCGACAGCAGCACCACATCCCCCGGCCGCGCCGCGCGAAACGCAGCCTCGACGGCGTCGCGCATCGTCCCGGCCCGCTCGGTCACGACGCCGCCGCCAGCCATCGCCCCTTCGATCAGGACGGCATCGCGACCGATCAGCACGACCGCGCGAGCCGCACCGGACACCGCCGCACGCAAGGGAGCGAAATCCTGCTGCTTGCCATCGCCTCCGGCGATCAGGACCACCTTTCCGCCGGTCGCCTCGAGGCTTCGCGCAAAGCCCGCGAGCGCCGCAGTTACGGCACCGACATTCGTTCCCTTCGAGTCGTCGTAAAATGCAATGCCATCGATCACCGCGATCCGCTCCATGCGGTGGGAAAGCCCGGTGAAAGTCTTGAGGACCGCCAGCGTATGGGCCAGGCGGGAGCCCACCGCGCATGTCAGTGCCAGTGCGGCGAGCGCATTTGCCGCATTGTGAAATCCGGCGATACGCATGTCGCGGACGGCCATGAGCGGGGTCATGCCGCGTGCCAGCCAGTATTCGTCGAACACCTTGAGCAGGCCGAAGTCGTGCGCTTCGCGCGGCGTGTTCAGCCCGAACGTCACGACGCTGTGGTCCGGCAACGCCATCCCCATGCTGCGGCGGTCGTCACGGTTCAGGACCTGAACGCCGCTCCCATGAAATATCCGCGCCTTCGCCGCGGCGTAGAGCGCAATGCCGGGATAACGGTCGAGGTGGTCGCTGCTCACGTTCAGGACGGTCGCGGCATCCGGCGCGAGCGAGCGCGTCGTCTCGAGTTGAAAGCTGGAGAGTTCGAGCACCCAGAGTTCAGGCATGGCGCCGGAATCGAGTCGGCGCATGAGCGCGGTCAGCACGGCCGGTCCGATGTTCCCGGCGACCTCGCAGTCGAGGTCCGCGCTCCGGCACATGGCGCCGGCGAGTGCCGTCACGGTGCTTTTCCCGTTGGTTCCCGTGATCGCGATGATCTTCGGGCGGGGTTGGCCGGACAATGCCTGCGCGAAGAGCTCGATGTCGCCTACGACCGGCACGCCCCGCTTCGCGCGCTCCTCGACGACCGGTTCGGTGAGCGGAACACCCGGGCTCACGGCAATCTCGTCCACCCCGTCGGCAAGCTGCGGCGTGAACGGTCCCGTCACGACTTCGGCGTCGGGCACCGTTGCGGTGAGCGTATCGAGCGCAGGCGGCCGTTCGCGCGTGTCGGCAACGCGCACGGTCGCGCCCTGCCGGGTCACCCATTGCGCCATCGACAGCCCGGTTTCGCCCAGTCCCAGCACCAGCACCTTCTTTCCGCTCAGCTCCATGAACGCGTTCGGCCTCTCATCTCAGTTTCAGTGTCGAGAGGCCGAACAGCACCAACATGATCGTGATGATCCAGAACCGCACCACCACCTGCGTCTCTTTCCAGCCGCTCAGCTCGTAGTGGTGGTGTAACGGCGCCATCCGCAGAATCCGCTTTCCGCCAGTCATCTTGAAATAGATCACCTGTGCCATCACCGATACGGTTTCGGCGACGAATACGCCGCCCATGATGAAAAGCACGATCTCCTGCCGCGCGATCACCGCCACCGTGCCGAGCGCCGCGCCGAGCGCCAGCGCGCCAACGTCACCCATGAAAACTTCGGCGGGGTAAGCGTTGAACCAGAGAAATCCGAGGCCCGCGCCTGCGAGCGCCGCACAGAACACCGTGAGCTCTCCCGCGCCGGGGATGTAAGGGAACAGCAGATATTTCGCGAATACCGAATGCCCGGTGACGTAAGCGAAAATGCCGAGCGCTCCCCCCACCATCACTGCGGGCATGATGGCGAGACCGTCCAGACCATCGGTCAGGTTCACTGCGTTGGACGTCCCCACGATCACGAGATAAGCAAGCACGATGAAACCGAACACGCCCAGCGGGTACGCGACGTGCTTGAAGAACGGCACGATGAGGGCGGATTTGGGCGGCAGATCCATGGAGAAGCCGCTTGTGACCCACTGGAGGAAGAGATCGACCGCCTGCGCATTGCTCGTCGCCGGAACGGCGAAAGCGAGATAGACGGCGGCGGCCAGGCCGATCACCGACTGCCAGAAGAACTTGGCGCGCGCCGGGAGACCCTTGGGATTGCGGTGCACGACCTTGCGGTAGTCGTCGACCCAGCCAATCACCCCGAATCCGAGCGTCACGACCAGCACGCACCAGATGAATCGGTTGGTGAGATCGCCCCAGAGCAGCGTGGTCACCCCGATCGACACGAGGAGGAGCGCGCCACCCATGGTCGGCGTCCCCGCTTTCGTGAGATGCGACTGGGGACCGTCGTCGCGCACCGCCTGGCCGATCCGGTAGGCGGTGAGCTTGCGGATCATCGCGGGGCCGAGCACGAAGGAGATCGCGAGTGCGGTCAGCGCGGCGACCACTGCGCGCAACGTGATGTAGTTGAACACGTTGAACGCGCGGATGTCCTGTCCGAGCCACTGGGCAAGATCTAGGAGCATTCCGCGACCTCCGCGACGAGACGCTCGACGACGCGCTCCATGCGCATGAATCGCGAGCCCTTCACCAGGATCGTCGCACCGGGCACGACGAGCGGCTCGAGCGTCGCCAGCAGCGCCTCGAGGGAATCGAGATGCGCCGCACCCGCACCGAACGCGCGCGCGGTGTGTTGCGCGAGTTCCCCGAGCGCCAGCAGGCTTGTCACGTCTGATTCGCGGGCATGGCGGCCGACTTCCCGGTGGAATTCGACACCCTGCTCGCCGAGTTCGCCCATATCGCCGAGAACCAGCACGCGCGGGCCGCTCGCGCCGGCCAGCACATTGATCGCGGCGCGCACGGAGTCGGGGTTCGCGTTGTACGTGTCGTCGATGATCGTGGTCCCGTTGCGACCCCCTCGCTGGTGCAGGCGGCCCTTGACGGCGCGAAACCCGGCGAGGCCCTCGGCGACCGACTTGAGGCTCGCCCCCGCCGCGGTGGCGGCCGCCGTCGCGGCGAGCGCATTGCAAACGTTGTGCAGACCAGCGACTTGCAGCACGACGGTGACGCGGCTTTCCGGCGTCGTGATCTCAAGTGCCGTCCCGGAATCCGTCGGTCGATGCGCAGCACGGACTGCCGCCCCGGCCGCCACCCCGAAGTCTCGCACCACGCGCGTTCCCGCGGCGACGCGCCATATCGGGGCATGGTCGTCATCCGCATTGATGACCGCAACGCCGTCCGCACGCAGCGCAACGAGCACTGCGGCGTGCTCGGCCGCGACGTCCGCCACGGTCTTCATGAATTCCTGGTGCTCGCGTTGGGCGTTGTTGATGACGCCGATCGTCGGGCGCGCGAGGCCGGCCAGGTACGCGGTTTCGCCGGGATGATTCATGCCGAGTTCGACGACCGCCACGCGGTGTGTGGCGCGCAGACGCAGGAGCGTCAGGGGCACGCCGATGTCGTTGTTCAGATTGCCGGCCGTCGCGAGCACGTGCGCGGCACCGAAATGCGCATGCAGGCAGGCAGCGGTCATCTCCTTCACTGTCGTCTTGCCGTTGCTGCCGACGATTGCGATGAGCGGAAGCTTGAACCGGTCACGCCAGTGCCGCGCCAGATCGCCCAGTGCGCGACGCGTATCGGCCACGATCAGGGCCGCGAGTCCCGCCCGGGCGCAGGTCTCTGCCGCAGCGGCGACGATCATCGCGGCGACTGCGCCACGCTCCTTTGCCAGGCCGAGATAGTCGTGGCCGTCGAACCGGTCACCGCGCAGCGCGACGAACAGGGCGCCGGACTCGAGCGTCCGGCTATCCGTCGAGACCGATTCGAACCGGGGATCTCCGCCTTCGATGCGGGCCCCGAGCGATTGTGCCGCTGTGGCCAGGGTCAACATGAATGTCATGTTCCCGCCGCCCCCAGCGCAGCCCGCGCCTCTTCCACGTCCGAGAAGGGCAACCGCACGCCCGCGATCTCCTGATAGGGTTCGTGCCCCTTGCCCGCCAGGACGATCACGTCGCGCGGGCCGCTGTGCGCGATGGCAAGACGGATCGCGGCGCGCCGGTCGGGCTCGATCGCGTGCGCGGCGCGGATTCCGGGCAGGATCTCCGTGATGATCTTCGCGGGATCTTCGCCCCGTGGATTGTCGCTCGTGACGACGATGAAATCAGCATGCCGCGATGCCGCTTCGCCCATCAGCGGGCGCTTGCCGTGATCCCGTTCCCCGCCGCAGCCGAAAACGCAGAGCAGGCTGCCGCCGCGCGCGCGCGCCACGTCGGCAATCGCCGCGAGCACCTTGTCCAGGGCATCGGGGCTATGTGCGTAATCCACGACGACGAGCGGCCGATCACCGCCGCCAATCCGTTCCATTCGTCCGGGCACGGGCCGCAGCATGGCGACGGCGTGCGCGGCCTCCGCGGGCGTGACACCGGACGCGAGGAGAACACCCAGGACGCCGAGCAGGTTCGCAACGTTGAAGCGACCCAGCATCGCGCTCTCGATGCGCGCATCGCCCCAAGAGCTAGCGAGGGTGAACGCAATGCCGCGATCGCTGACGGAGACGTGGTGGGCTTCGAGATGACGCTCGAGGCCTGCCTGTTGGCCGGCGCCCCGGGTCACGCTGTAGCCGACGCGCTGCACGGCCGATCCCGCCAGCGCCTGCGCAATGCGCGCCCCGAGCGCGTCGTCGAGATTGAGCACCGCATGGCCCAACCCCTGCACATGGAAGAGCTTCATCTTGGCGCGGGCATAGCTTTCGAGATCACCGTGGTAATCGAGATGATCGCGCGACAGGTTGGTGAAGAGCGCCACATCGATCCGCACCCCATCCACGCGCCCCTGATCGAGACCGATCGATGAGGCTTCCATCGCGGCGGCCTGCGCACCGTCCCGCACGAAGCCCGCGAGCTTCCGGTGCAGCATGATCGCGTCCGGCGTGGTGTTGGGATCCGGAACGAGCGCTTGCGTCGAGTCGGTGGTCGCGTCAATGAGGCCGGTGCCGAGCGTCCCGACGACACCCGTCTTGCGACCTAATCCGGCAAGCGCCTGCGCGATCCACTGGCTGCACGAGGTCTTCCCGTTCGTGCCCGTCACGCCGATCATCCAGAGCTCACCCGAGGGTCGCCTGTACACTTCGTTTGCGAGCGGGCCCGCGAGGGCGCGGAGACCGTCGACGGGACAGTTCGGCACGCGCCACACGGCATCCCAGTCGAATCCCGACTGCTCCCAGAGCACTGCCGATGCGCCGCGATCAATGGCGGCGTGTATGAATCGCCGTCCGTCGGCACGTCCGCCGGGATACGCGAGGAAGACCTCGCCTGGCGCGAGCGTGCGGCTGTCCGCGCCGAGCCCGATCACGCGGACCCCCCGATCGCGCAGTGTTTCGAGAATGGAGAGGACGCGGTCCACTGCACTAAATGCTTTCCCTTATTTCGGCGTCGGGTGCGGGAAGCTCGATCGGCTTCATCGGCGCGTCAGGCGGCACGCCAAGGATGCGCAGCGCACCCGCCATGACCGCGGCGAACACCGGCGCCGCGACCGCGCCGCCGTAGTACTGGCCACCGGACGGCTCGTCGATCAGCGCGGCGATGACGAGCCGCGGAGTGGACGCGGGAGCGAGCCCCACGAAAGATGAGTAGTACTTGTCGGCCGCGTAGCCACCGTTTTCCTGCTTGTGCGCCGTGCCGGTCTTGCCCGCGACGCGATAACCCATGATCTGCGCGCGGGGCCCGGTGCCCTCCGGATGGGTCGCAAGCTCGAGCATCATGCGCACTGCGCGGGCAGTCTCCGGCGCAACGACCGGTACGCCAGGTGGCGGAGCATCGAGTTTCACGAGCGAAAGCGGCATGAGTTCGCCGTCACGCGCGAAGACCGTGTAGGCGCGCGCCAGCTGCATCAGGCTGACCGAGATGCCGTGCCCGTAGGACATGGTCGCCTGCTCGATCGGTTTCCAGGTCTTGTAGGGCCGCAGCTTGCCGCTCGCCTCGCCGGGAAAGCCGAGCTCGGACTCCCTGCCGAATCCGACTTGCTCGAACATGTCCCAGAGCACCTGCGGCTGGAGCATCAGGGCGACCTTCGCCGCGCCGACGTTCGAGGACTTCTGGATCACCTGGGTGACGGTCAGCTGCTCCGCCGGGTGGGCGTCGCGGATCGTGGCCGGGCCGATCGTGAGCGTGCCGGGTGCGATCGGAATCCGGGTGCGAGGTGTCACGCGACCCGCATCGATCGCCGCCGCGATGGTGAGCGGCTTCAGCGTCGAACCGGGTTCGAAAACGTCAACGACCGCGCGATTGCGCAGCGAGCCGCCGGAAAGCTGGGCGCGATTGTTCGGGTTGTAAGTGGGGAGATTGGCAAGCGCCAGGACTTCCCCGGTACGCACATCGAGCACCACGATCCCGCCGCCCTTGGCGCCATGCGTACGTACCGCCTCGCGCAGCTGGCCGAACGCGAGGCTCTGAATGCGGCTGTCGATCGCCAGGGTGACGTCGCGGCCGTGCTGCGCCGGCCGGGTTCCTTCCAGGTCCTCGACGATCTGTCCGCGGCGATCCTTGATGACGCGCCGGGTCCCGGCGCGACCGGCGAGACGCTCCTCGAACGCGAGTTCGATCCCTTCCTGGCCGTGGCCGTCCACGTTGGTGAAGCCCACCGCGTGGGCAGTCACCTCTCCGCCGGGGTAATAGCGCCGAAACTCCTGGTTTTGGTGGATGCCCGCCAGGCCGAGCGCCGCAACCCGCTCGGCGGCTTCAGGCGGGATCTGGCGTTTGATGTACACGAAATCGCGACCCTGCCCGGCGAGACGCTTCCGCACGTCGTCCTCGGACATCTCGAGAGCGCTGGCGAGCCGGCCAAGTTCGTCCCGCGAGGCGACAACATCCTCCGGAATTGCCCAAATCGATTTGACCGGCGTGCTGACAGCAAGTGCCTCGCCATTGCGGTCGAGGATGCGACCGCGATTGGCGGAGACTTCCAGCACGCGGCTGTAACGCGACTCGCCCTTCGCCTGGAGGAATCCGTACTCGAACCCCTGCAGGTAGAACGCGCGCCCCACCAGGACCGCGAGTGCGCCGGCGATCACCACGACCACCAGCCGCGCCCGCCACAAGGGCAGCGGCGGGGCAAGCACCGGACTCGCCGCAAACTTCATCGAACCTCCACGGACTTCGCGGCGCGGTCACGCGGTACAACGTGGATCCGGCGTGGGTCCGGCGCATGCATCCCCCGCTGCTCCCGAGCGAGCTTGTCGACGCGCGACGGGAGCGCCCACGTCCGTGATTCGAGCTCCAGCTGGCCCCACTCCACATCGATCGCCTTGGTGCGCGCCTGCTCGCGCTCGAGTTCGGCGAAAAGCTTGCGGGCCTTGTGCTGCGAGGTGACCAGCCCCAGCGCGCAAACCGCCAGCAGCACGAGCAGAAGGAGATTAAGCCGCGCCATGTGTGGCACTCCGGGGGCGATAGCGGGGCGGGGTCATGGCGAAATCAGGCAAGCTTTTCGGCCACGCGCATGATTGCGCTGCGGGCACGCGGGTTGGCGGCGATTTCGGCGGCCCCGGGACGGACCGGCTTGCCGCATATCGCGAGATCAGGTCTGGGCATCTCGTGCGCCCGGAGCGGCAGCCGGTCGGGGACCGTTGGCCGCGCCCGGGCGCCCATGTAGCGCTTGACGATCCGATCCTCCAGCGAATGGAAGCTGATCGCCACCAGCCGGCCGCCCGGCCTGAGGACATGAAGCGCTTGCGGGAGCGCTAACGACAACTCCTCAAGCTCCTGATTGACGTGAATCCGTACAGCCTGGAAGGTGCGCGTCGCCGGGTCCTGGTGAGCCTCGCGCGTCCTGACGGACGCACCCACGACGCGGGCAAGTTCGCGGGTTGTGCGAATCCCTCCGCATGCCCGAGCAGCAACAATCGCCTTTGCAATCTGGCCAGCAAACCGTTCTTCGCCATAGGTCTTGATCACCCTTTTTATTTCCGTTTCGCCGGCCCTTGCGAGCCACTCCGCTGCCGTTTCCCCACGCGTCCGGTCCATGCGCATGTCGAGCGGCGCATCGAGCCGGAAGCTGAAACCCCGTTCCGCTTCCTCAAGTTGCGGTGAGGACACACCGAGGTCGAACAGCACACCGTCCACCTCGGCGACGCCCTGCGCCGCCAGCACTTCCGCCAGCGCGCCGAAGCGCGCGTGGCACATTCCGAACCGGGCGTCCGCGATGCCCGCGCTCGCCGCGACCGCATCGCGATCCCGGTCGAGCCCGATCAGCCTGCCCCGCGGGCTCAGCCGGGCGAGGATGGCGCCGCTGTGACCGCCCCGGCCGTACGTCGCATCGACGTAGGTGCCATCCGGCTTCACGTTCAGCGCCACCACCGCCTCCTCGAGGAGGACGGTCCGGTGTTCCATCAAAGCGCGAAATTCTCGGTCCCCGGCGGCGGCGTGCTGCCCGCAACGGCCATCGCCTGGGTGAGCTTCTGCTCCCAGGCGTCCAGGTCCCACATCTCGAAATGGCTTCCCTGCCCGACGAGCATCACCTGCTTCTGCAGGTTCGCGAACTTGCGCAGCGCGGGCGAGACGAGGATGCGGCCCGAGCCGTCGAGCGCGAGCTCCTCGGCGAAACCGACGAGCAGCCGCTGCCACCAGCGGGCCTGCTCATTGAAACTGGACAGCGACTGGATGCGCGCCCCGATGGGCTCCCAGGCAACCTTGGGATAGAGGAGAAGGCAGCCGTCGGGGTGCGCGGTCAGTACGACCGCGCCACCACCCGAGGAAAGCGGATCCCGATGCCGCGTCGGGACCGCCAGGCGCCCCTTTGCGTCGAGACTGAGCTCGCTTGCTCCTTGAAACACCGTGCCCCCACTTGGCGGGCGCAACGGAGCGGCTGCCCCATCGTTTCCCACCAAACCACACTTTTCACCACTTTAGTGGAGAAGTTGGGGGTGGTCAAGGCGACTATCGTGATTTTTTTAACTGTGACAATGACTTAAGGTCGCTTGTTGGATTTCGAAGCCTATTCATAATAACCTGCTATAAATCAGCGGGATATAGCTGATATTACAGGTAATTTCTCAGGAAACGTGCCGTTTCAGCCCGGCACGGCCACCGAACGAGGCCGAATATGACGTTGGTCTACTGCGCACGGTCGACCGCGCGCCAACCGCGCATTGACCACGGCTGCACGGACGACGCGGTGGAACTACACGCGCTCGATGACGAGCGCGATGCCCTGCCCGACCCCGATGCACATGGTGCAGAGGGCGTAGCGTCCCTTGATTCGCTCGAGCTGACAGAGCGCAGTGGCGACGAGGCGCGCCCCGGACGCACCGAGCGGGTGGCCGATTGCAATCGCACCGCCAT
>JAABRB010000144.1 GCA_011391185.1 Betaproteobacteria bacterium | reverse complement strand
GCCTTCATTCTCGGCGGCATCGCGCTCCTCTTCGGGCTGCTCGGCTACCTCCTCGGCGTCTTCAAGATCATCGAGTTCTTCAACTTCGTCCCGCGGATCTGGGGACAGGCGGCGGAGAATCTCGTCCTCGTCGCGGTGCCGGCCTTCGTCTTCATGGGCGTGATGATGGAGCGCAGCGGCATCGCCAACGACCTGCTTTACTGCGTGCAGGTGTTGCTCAAGCGGGTACCGGGTGCGCTCGCGCTCGCCGTCACGATCATGGGCACCATCCTCGCCGCGATGACCGGGATCATCGGCGCGTCCGTCACGATGATGACCGCGCTCGCCCTGCCCACGATGATGAAGCAGGGCTACAACCATGGCCTGGCGTGCGGCACGATTGCCGCTTCCGGGACGCTCGGCATCCTCATCCCGCCGAGCATCATGCTGATCATCATGGCCGACCTGCTCTCGGTCTCGGTCGGCAATCTCTTCATGGCGGCGCTGGTTCCGGGGTTGACGCTGGCGGGCTTCTACCTGCTGTTCGTGATTGCTATCGCCTGGATCAAGCCGCAGATGGCGCCGCCATTGCCGCCTGACTTGCTCAATGTGCCGAAAGGGGAGATGGGACCGCTCCTCTTCCGCAGCTTCCTGCCGCCGGTGTTCCTCATCGGGATGATCAAGGGCTCGATCCTCTTCGGCTGGGCGACGCCGAGCGAGGCGGGCGCGGTCGGGGCGTTCGGCGCAATAATCCTCGCGGCCTGGAACGGGAAGCTCAGGAAGGCCCTGAAGGGCGTGTGCGAGACGTCGGCACGCACGGTCGCGATGATCTTCTTCATCATCATCAGCGCGACGTGCTTCGCGTACGTGTACCGGTCGCTCGGCGGGGACACGATCGTCGAGCACCTGATCCAGGAGGCAGGGCTCACCTCGTGGGGCTTCCTGATCCTGATCATGATGATCGTGTTCATGCTCGGGTTCTTTCTCGACTGGATCGAGATCACGCTCATCGTGCTCCCGGTGTTCGCGCCGATGGTCGCGGGGCTGGAGTTCGGCGCGCATGTTCCCAGGCACGAGGTCGTGTACTGGTTCGCGATCCTCATGGCGGTGAACCTGCAGACCTCGTTCCTCACGCCGCCCTTCGGCTTCGCGCTCTTCTACCTGAAGGGGATCGCGCCGAAGGAGATCAAGATCCAGAGCATCTACAAGGGCATCATTCCGTTCGTGCTGCTCCAGATGCTGGCCGTGATCGCGATCCTCGCATTCCCCGACATCGCGCTGTCGCTGATGCGCGCGGCCTACCCGGGTTGAAGGGGAGCACTGAACCATGACACAGGAAATTGTCGCCGCAGCGTCCGAAGTGTCCGAGAAGGCACGCGAATCGACCGCGCTGCGGGTGAGCGAGGGACTGCGCCGGTTCGTCGACCGCATCGGCGGGTTCGGGGCCTGGCTGTTCCTCCCGGTCGTCCTGATCACGGTGCTGGACGTCGTTGCCCGCAAGCTCGTCTGGCACGATTCGGCGGGTCAGGTGTACGGCGTCCAGATCTTTCTCGTCAACTACATCAGTCCGATCTTCGGGTCCACGCTGCTGCAGGAGCTCGAATGGCACTTTCACACCGGGCTGTTTGCGCTGGTGCTGGGCTACGGATACATCTACAACGCGCACGTGCGCGTCGATCTAATCCGGGAAAACCTCGCGTTTCGCAACCAGGCGTGGCTGGAATTTCTGGGTCTGACTTTCTTCCTGATCCCGTATTGCGCGGTCATCGTCTGGTTCGCGCTCGACTACGCCTACGCGTCGTTCGCGATCAGCGAGGTTTCGACGTCGACGGTCGGCCTGACGCACCGCTGGATCATCAAGAGCGTGCTGGTATTCGGCCTCATCGTGGCCGCGATCGCGGGCATCGCGGTCTGGCTGCAGGTGACGGTCGTGCTGTTCGGGAAGCGCGCGGAACGTTTCCCGCTCATGACCCTCGACTGGCCCGAAGAGGCCGGAACGAAGATCGAGGGCAAGGAGCGGGTGAAGCTGGAGGATGCCATCGATACGCTGGCGGCGCCCACCGACAGGGAGCGCGCCAAGACGTCCACCATCCTGACGGGGGGCTGACCGCGCCGCGGCGCGGGCGTCCGCGTTAGGCGAGGGGCGCGTAACGTGATGGACTGGGACAAGCTGCTCAAGCGCTACGTCTGGGACGACGCGAAGACGCCGTACTTCATCGGCGTCGCCCGGCTCAGCCCCTCCCAGGCGCGCTATGAGCTCTTCGTGTACACGCTGTTTCTCGGCATCCTGTTCGGTGTGCTCGCCGTCGCGGCCCTCTCGTCCCGGCATCCGCACGGCCACTCGGACATCGTTCCGCTGTACGCGTTCACCGTGGTCTGCGCCGCGATCGTTCTCGGGATCACCAAGCACCAATACGCGGCGCTCTACTGCGCGAGCGCGCCGGTCGCGGGGCTCGCCTATTTCGCGGTATTCGGATTTCACGCGAACCTGGGCGTCGTCGACAAGGGGCTCCTCGTCGTCGTGATGCTGGTGTGGTTGCGCTACTGCGTGCGCACCATCGCCATCGTGCGCGCCTACCCGGGGATGCCGGATCCGTCCGATACGCCGTGAGTGCGGCAGCTCGCGCCGGACCGCCCGGCGGCGGATCGGATGGGGAGTTGGACCGGCTCGCACGCGCGCGCCGCTCGTTTCGGCGCCACCTCGGATTGTTTCTTGGCGTCAACGCGGCGCTGAATGTCGCCAACTACTTCGTCGGCACGGGCTGGTGGGCGTTCTGGCCGCTCGCCGTCTGGGGCGTGCTGTTCATGATTCACTATCTGCGCTACAAGGCCGTGACGGTCGACGAGCGCTGGGTCGAAGCGCGCGCTGCGGAGTTGCGGATAAAGAGTTACGATCGCGGCCACATCGATAATATCGCGGCGCACGGTCCTGGCGCCGTGGCCCGGGAGAAGGACGCCAGGAAGGAATAGTCAGCCACGCTGCGACCTTGATCGGATGTCGTCCTGCGCCGACATCGCGAGGCGTCGGCTGGCGGAACCGATCCTGTCGATTGCGGTCTCCGCTGGTATTTCCGTCGAGCACAGGTCCTTCCAATCCCGCAAAACGCGCCGCGGGGGTTGATAAATGGCGCGCACTCCTCTAACTTCACGAGCCCGACATCCGGGGCGAGAAACCTAAATCGCAATGTTGACGATCGAGAATCTGGTCAAGGCCTTCGGCCCGAAGCGCGCGGTGGACGGCGTGTCCTTCGGCGTCGAGCGTGGCGAGGTGCTCGGCTTCCTGGGGCCGAACGGCGCCGGCAAATCGACCACCATGCGGATGATCACCGGCTTCATCCCGCCGACCGCCGGCACCGTGAAGGTGGGGGGGCACGACATTCTGGTCGAGCCCATTCCGGCAAAGCGCCTCATCGGCTACCTGCCCGAGAACGCAGCCGCCTATCCGGACATGACGGTGCGCGGCTTCCTCGGCTTCGCCGCCGACATGCGCGGGCTCGCGGGCGACGCCCGGAAAAAGGCGATCGCGCGCGTGGTCGAGCTGTGCTTCCTGCATACGGTTCTGCACCAGGAAATCGACACGCTCTCCAAGGGGTACCGGCACCGGACGTGCCTCGCCCAGGCACTCATTCACGACCCCGAAGTCCTCGTTCTCGACGAGCCGACCGACGGTCTCGATCCCAACCAGAAGCACGAGGTGCGCAATCTGATTCGCGAGCTCGGGACGCGCAAGGCCGTGATCTTCTCGACGCACATTCTCGAGGAGGTGGACGCTGCGTGCACGCGCGCCATCATCATCGATCGTGGCCGCATTGTCGCGAATGGCACGCCGGCCGAGCTGCGCGCCATGTCCGGTCTCGCCGGCGCGGTCACGCTGAAGGCGCAGGGTGCAGACGCCGCGCGACTCGCCGGCCTTCCGGCAGCGGGGAACGTGGAATCGCTCGCGGATGGTGCACTACGCGTGTATCCCAAGGACAAGGACGCGGCGGCGAGCCTCGCCCGGCAGGTGATCGATCTGGTGGCGAGCCAGGACTGGAAGCTCGAGCAACTGCGCTCCGAGGAGGGGCAGCTCGACGAGGTGTTCCGGCGCATTACCCTGCCCGACACAGTGCGGGAGGCCGTGCGATGAGCGCGCTCGCCCCGATCTGGATCATCATCCGCCGCGAGCTGGCGAGCACGTTCACGTCGCCCGTCGCGTACGTGTTCCTGGTGATCTTCCTGCTCCTGAACGGTTTCTTCACGTTCACCGCGGGAGGGTTCTTCGAGCGCGGCGAGGCGAGCCTGGCGTCGTTCTTCATGTGGCATCCGTGGCTCTATCTCGTACTCGTTCCGGCAGTGGGGATGCGCGTATGGGCCGAAGAGCGCCGTGCCGGGACGCTCGAGCTCCTGCTCACCCTGCCGGTCAGCGCCTGGCAGGCGATCATCGCCAAGTTCCTCGCTTCGTGGATCTTTCTCGCGGTCGCGCTGGCGCTCACCTTTCCGGTCGTGATCACGGTCAACGTGCTCGGCGATCCGGACAACGGCCAGATCTTCACGGGCTATCTCGGAAGCCTGCTGCTTGCAGGCGCGTACCTCGCCATCACCTGCATGACTTCCGCGATGACCCGCAACCAGGTTGTCGCGTTCATCGTGTCGGTGGTGCTCTGCCTCTTTCTCATCCTCGCCGGCTTCAACCCGATCACCGATCTGCTCACCCGCTGGGCAAGCCCGGGATTCGTGGACGCCGTGGCGGCATTCTCCGTGATGACCCATTTCGACGGTTTCCAGAAAGGCGTGATCGCGCTGCGCGATCTGGTCTTTTTCCTGTCGGTGATGGCGTTCGCGTTGTGCGCGACCGGCGTGATCCTCCGCAACCATCGGGCAGGCTGACGCATGAAACGCGGCGAATCACTGATCTATTCCGCGGCCGGGCTCGTGGTCCTGTTTCTCGCCCTGGTTGCGCTCAACTATCTCGTCGGGCGCGTGCCAGGCCGGGTCGACCTGACGGCGACGAAGCTGTACACGCTGTCGGAGGGCACGAAGAAGACGCTCAAGTCGCTGAAAGCCCCGGTGAAAGTGCGCCTGTACGTCTCGCAAGGCGAGGGGATGCCGGTCCAGCTCCGCGGGTTCGCCCAGCGCGTGGAGGATCTGCTGCGCGAGTTCGAGGCGGTTGCCGGCCCGAATCTCGTCATCGAGAAATACAACCCCAAGCCGGACTCCGATGAGGAGGACGCGGCGCAGCTCGGCGGCGTGGAGCCCCAACAGTTCGGAGCCGGAGAAGCGTTCTATCTCGGCCTCGTCGTGAGCCGGCTCGACCGCGCCGAGACGATCCCGTCCGTGTCGTTTCAGCGCGAGCGCCTGCTCGAGTACGACCTGATCCGCGCCATCGCGCGCGTCGGACAGCCGGAGCGGCCCAAGCTCGGATTCATGGCGGGCCTCCCGGTGCTGGGCATGCCGTTCAACCCGTTCACCCGGCAGCCCGCGGAGCCCTGGGTGCTGGCCAACGAGCTCAAGCGGGAATTCGACGTGCACGAGATCTCCATGGAAGCGAAGGAGATTCCGGCGGACGTCCAGGTGCTGCTGGTCATCCACCCGCGCGAAATCACGCGCGAGACCGAGTACGCGCTCGACCAGTTCGTGTTGCGCGGTGGGAAGCTGATCGCGTTCGTCGACCCGCACGCGTTCTTTGACCAGACGCCGGCGATGCCGGGCGTGCCGGGTGTGCCGACGAGCTCGACGCTGCCGACGCTTCTCAAGGCGTGGGGCGCCGACATGGATCCGTCCAAGGTGGTCGCCGATGCCGTGTTCGCATCCGGCAGCGGACAGCGCTACACGCCGATGGTGCTCTCGCTCAACCGCACGGCCTTCAGCCGCGAAGACGTGGTCACGAGCCAGATCGAGACGCTGTTCTATCCGTTCGGCGGCGCCTTCCACGTCACGCCGGTCGACGGACTCACTGCCGAGCCAATCGTGCGGTCGTCGGCCAACTCGATGCTCATGGATTCCAAGAACGCCGGGACGTTCGGTGAATCGACGCTCAAGGATTTTTCGCCCGGCGACAAGCCGCTCGCGCTTGCGCTGCGCCTCAACGGAATGTTCAAGACCGCGTTTCCCGACGGGCCGCCCGCATCCGCGGATTCGAAGGAGGCGAAGGACGCGGCCGGCAAGGCGCCCGGCCCGGACCCGGGCAAAGGCGCAAAAGCGGCCGCCGCGGGACCATTGAAAGCATCGGCGAGCGCGAACGCCGTCGTGCTGGTGGCGGACGTGGACATGCTCGCCGACGGCGCGGCCGTGGACGTGCGCGAGATGTTCGGCCGGAAGGTCGTGGTCCCCTCGAGCGGCAATCTCGCATTCGCGATCGGCCTCATCGAGCAGGCCATCGCAGGCGACGATCTGATCTCGCTGCGCGGGCGCGCATCCGCGCTCCGCCCGCTCACGGTCGTGCGCGAGCTGGAGGCCGAGGCCCAGAAGCAATACCTGGGCAAGATTCGCGCGCTCGAAGAGCAGATCGCGAAGAGCAGCGCGAAGCTGCAGGAGCTGCAAAAGGCGCGCGCGCCGGGGGCGAAGGGCGCACAGATCCTCTCGGCCGAGGAACAGGCCGAGATGGACCGCTTCCGCAAGACCGTCGCGACGACGCGCAAGGAGTTGAAGGACGTGCGCAAGAATCTGCGTCACGATGCAGAGAGCCTGGTGTTCTGGACGAAGGTATCGAATATCGCGTTGATGCCGCTCGCCGTCGCGCTTGCCGGCCTGCTCGTCGCGCTGGCACGCCGCACCCGCGCCCGGCGGCTGGCGACGTCTTGAGGAGGCGGTGCGCATGAACGCCCGACTCCTTCGAATCCTGGTCGCCGCGCTGATCGTGCTCGGCGGCGGGGCGCTCTGGCTGGTTCAGAAGGAACGCGCGGTCCGGGCACCGGCAATCGCGACGCTCGGCAACGCTCTCCTGAAGGACCTGCAGGCCGAGAGAATCGCGTCGATCAGCATCGCCGAGCCCGGTGCGACGATTACGCTGCGCCGCGACGGGGCGCGTTGGGTGATTGCCGAGCGTGGAGATTTTCCGGCGGACTTTGCGAAGGTGCGGGATTTCGTGCTCGCCGCGCTGGCCCTCAAGACCGGACAGAGCGAGCCGATCGGTCCCACAGACCGGACGCGACTCCGGCTCGACGAACCCGCAGCCAAGGAAGGTGGCGGCACGCTCGTGACGTTCGCGGGCGCGGACGGCAACCCGCTGGCGCGCCTGATCGCGGGCCGCAACTATTTCAAGCGCATGCCCGATGATCCGGAGAAAGCGAAGAGCGATGGCCGCTTCGTCCTGCGTCCGGAAGCGGCGGACACCGCGATCATCGTCGCCGATCCGCTGTCACAGGCCGCCGCGAAGAGTGAGCTGTGGATCGACCGCAAGGCGTTTGCGGCGGATGAGCCCGTCTCCATCGACGTGCGCCATGCGGATGGCGATCATTGGCGACTGGAGCGGGGGGTGGACGCGAACGGCGCGTGGAAGCTCGCCGACATCAAGGCTGGCGAGAAGCTCGCCCAGACGACCGTGCTCTCGATCGCGGCCGCCGCGGGCGGCCTCGATCTTGCGGACGTTGTCGCGAAGGATCCGCAACGCGAGGTGAAAGCACTTGCGCAGGCGACGGAAATAGCCGTGGTGACCCGCGACGGGCTCACCTACAGACTGAAGGTCGGCGACGCCGCAGGCGGGATTCGCTATGCCGTGGGCACGATCCAGGGCGCGCTCCCCGATGCGCGCAAGCCGGTCGCGGGGGAGAAGCCCGAGGACGCCGGTGCACGCGACAAGGCATTCGCCGAGCGCATCGCAAGGATCCGGGCACGGCTTCCGGGTGTCGAGGCGCTGGATCGGTATGCGTTTCTCATTCCGGGCAGCACGCTTTTCGATCTGACCAAGAAGCGCGCCGACCTGCTCGAGAAACCTGCTGCGAAGCCCTGACGGGCTGCCGGGAAAACGCTTCCCGATTACACTGCAGACTCCGTGCATCGGCGCGGGCCGTGTCGCGTAGGAGGGGGCCATCGAGATCCTGGGCATCGACATCGGCGGGACCGGTATCAAGGGTGCCCCCGTCGACACGGCGAGCGGCAAGCTGCTGGCCGAGCGGCACCGCGTGTCCACGCCCCAGCCCGCCACGCCGATCGCGGTGGCCGGCACGATCGGCGAAGTTGTCCGGCACTTCGGCTGGAAAGGCC
>JAABRB010000143.1 GCA_011391185.1 Betaproteobacteria bacterium | reverse complement strand
CTCATGGCCCGGGTCTGCGCGGCGAGGCGCACGTTCTCGGACACGGTCAGGTTCGGAAAGATGTTCGTGATCTGGAAGGCGAGACTCACCCCGAGCTGGCTGATCCGATGCGGCGCGCGCCGCGTCGTGTCGACGCCGAGCACCCGGATCTCCCCCGTCGATGGGGCGATGCGGCCCATGAGCATCGCGAAGAACGTGCTCTTTCCTGCCCCGTTCGGCCCGATGATGGCGCGCAGCTCGCCATGCGGCAGGCTGAAGTCGACGGCGTCGACCGCGCGGAGTGCGCCGAAGGACTTCGTCAGCGACCGGGTCTCGACGATCAGCGCGCGCTGTTCCGATTCCTGCGACGGTCGTCCGGGCCCGGGCCGCCCCGAGGCGGCCCGGGCCGTTCTGTCGTGACCGGGCGCGCTGCCCGGATCAGGCCGCACACTTCTGGAACTTCGATGGATAGAGCGTCGACTTCAGGGAGGCTTTCGCGCCCACGATCTTGAAGTGCAGATTGTCGTCGACAGTGGTCATGTAGAAGTCGACGAAGGCCTGGTGGTCACTCGACCGCAGATACATCTCGCCCTGCGGGTTGTCGCGGCTGCGCGGGAACAGCCGGCCCGGGCCGTAGGGCGTCGAGCCGCCGGCGCCCTCGAGCCACGTGATCATGCGCGGCGTGTCCTGCTTCTTGTCCTGGTACTTGACGGCGGCCATCGCTTCCTTGATGACGTTCATGCCGGTGAACTGGGCCTGTGCGAACCCGCTCGGCAGCACGTTCTTGCTGAGCGCCATGAATTCCTTGCGGAAGCTTTGGTTGTCCGCGTCGTCGAAGGGAGACCCTGCGAGCTCGAACACGGGCGAGTACCGGTGGAGGTAGAAGCCGCCGACCGCGCTCTTGCCCTGCTGCTCGAGCGTATTGACGTCGCATACCGAAGCGGGGCCGATGATCTTGGAGCGCTTGTTCACGCCGGTGTTTGCGACCGCGAGCATCGTCTTGATGGCTGCGCCGCCCGACATGCCTACGACGATCGCATCGGAGTCTTTCGCCAGGCGATTGACGTAGGGCAGGTAATCGGCTGTATTGAGCGGGCACGGCACCGGATCCATCCACTTGCCGCCCAACCGGACGAACTCATCGCGAAAATCGTTCGACACCGACTGTCCCCAGGCGAAGTCCATGTAGATCGCCGTGGCGGTCTTGATGCCGTTCTGGATCGCCCAGGGTGCCATGGCGATCGCCTGGCTCTTGGTGGAGTTGTAGGGCCGGAACGTATGGCGTGGGCACTCGGTGGCAGTGTCGCCGGTGAGCGTCGTCGTCTCGCATCCGGTCCCGAGCACGTACAGCGTCTCGTAGCGGTCGACGAGCGGACTCAGCTGGACACAGATGCCGCTCGAGGACGTGCCCGTGAGCGCGTCGATCTTGCCGCGAAGAATGAGTTCTTCCGTCTCGCGGACGGCCTGCGCCGGCTTGAACGCGTCGTCGCGCTCGATGACCTCGATGCGACGGCCGTTGATGCCTCCGGCCTTGTTGATCCGGTCAACGGCCACGGTCAACCCCCAGCGACCCTGCTCGCCGAGCGAGGCGAGCGGCCCGCTGAACGTGTTCACGTGGCCGATCCTGATCGGTTCGGCGGCCCACGCCCGGCGCAGGAAAAACGGACCTACGCTTGCGGTGACCGCGCCTGCCGCGGCGAGCTTGAGAAAATCGCGTCTCGAGTCAGCGTTACGCATGATGCTTCCTCTTCTCCTGGTTGGATGCAGATCCCGGGAATTTTCCCGGCCTTTGTTGTACGGTATCGAACGCGCGCCGGACTCGCGCCGTGACAGCACTCCGCGAAATCTGTCCACGCCGGCAACGCGGGGGGCCGGATCGAGCTAGTCGAGTGCTGCCATCGCGGCCTCGGCCGCGCCGGCAAGTCGACCCCGGTCGTTGTTCAACTTCACCAGCAACGTCATGCCCTGCATGACGCTGAACAGGAATCTTCCGAGATCCTGCGATTCTCTCCTGCTTGCAATCTCGCCGGACGCCTGTCCGCGCCGGACGAGCTCGCAGAGCCGCGACTCCATCTGCTCGAAAGACGCCTGAAGGCGTCGCGCAAGGGCGGGGTTTCCCCTGCCCAGCTCCGCCGCTGCGCTCGTGATCAGGCAGCTCTCATAGCCACCCCGTGCCCGGACCGGGCTCACGATGCCATCGAACAGCATCCTGATCGTTTCCCGCGGGGAAACGCTGTCGCGCTCCGCCCGGTCGAGCAGGGCGTGGAACGGTGAGATCGAGTCGAACCGATCGAGCGCGGTCTCGAACAAGCGCTTCTTGCTGCCGAACGCGTTGTACAGGCTGCCCGGATGCACACCGGTTGCGTCGACGAGATCCTTGACTGAAGTTGCCTCGAAGCCTCGGGACATGAAGACGCCGATCGCCTTGTCGATGACACGGTTCGGGACGAAGTTCTTTTTGCGGCCCATCTGACCTCGCTTGCTCCATCCTAGCCATTCTTGAATACAGGTTCAAGAATAATTTTTGTTGCGATTGCACCCCCGGTGCTTGCGCAGTGCGGCAACAAGTGGTCCGCGCAACTCGCAAAAAGGGTATCGCGCGCGGCGCGGCGACGATTACTTCGTGCTGCTGCAGCGCAGGAAACCGGCTTGTCCGGGGTGCATAACCGCTCGTGCCGTCAGCCGAGCAATTCGGCGAGCGCGCGCCGGTAATCGCGCGCCGCGGCCTCGGCAAGCGAATGGCGTGCGTCACGCACGACCCATCGGCCGCCGACCATCACATCGCGCACGAGGTTCGTCGCGCCGGCGAAGATGAGCGCGTTCGCGATGGCGTCGCCGCCGCGCGCCGCGAGATCGGGATGACCTGCGTCGAGCACGACGAGGTCCGCGCGCAGGCCGGGCGCGATCGCGCCCATGCGACGGCCGAGCGCCTGGGCGCCGCCCGCCGCCGCTTCGGTCCAGAGCGTGGTGCCCACTGCCGGTGAATCCGCGCGCACCGTGAGATTCCGCTTGCGCCGCGTGAGGCGCTGCACGTACTCGAGCATCCGCAGCTCTTCGGCCGGGCTGCGCGAGACATGGCTGTCGCCGCCGATGCCGTAGCGTCCGCCGGCGGCGCGATAGTCGACGAGCGGGAAAATCCCGTCGCCGAGATTGCCTTCGGTGGTCGGACAGAGTCCGGCGACCGCGCCGCTCGCAGCGAGCGCTGCGGTCTCCTCGGCGGTCATGTGCGTCGCGTGCACGAGGCACCAGCGCGCGTCGATCGGCTGATTCGCGAGCAGCCATTCGACCGGGCGCTGCCCGCTCCATGCGCGGCAGTCGTCCACTTCCTTCGTCTGCTCGGCGGCGTGGAGGTGGATGGGCGCGGACGGATCCATCGCGGTGATTCCCGCGACCAGCTCCGCGAGCGATGCGGGATCCGCGGCCCGTAATGAATGGGGAGCGACGCCGACCAGCACGTCCGGGTCGTCCGGCGCGGCGGCGCGACCCCGCGCCACCATCGCGAGGATCGCGGCCGGATCGGTGTCGAAGCGCTTCTGCCGCGGCTGGAGGGGGCGCGCGCCGAAGTCCGACCAGCGGTACAGCGTCGGCAGCAACGTCACGCCGATGCCGGTCTCGCGCGCCGCGGCAAGATGAGCGAGCAGGATCTCGGCGCGGTCGGCATACGGCGTGCCGTCGGCTTGATTGTGGACGTAGTGAAACTCGCCCACCGCCGTGTAACCCGCGCAGAGCACCTCGATGTACAGATGACGCGCCACGGCCAGCGCCTGATCCGGCGTCAGGCGCGCGACGAACTTGTACATCAATTCGCGCCAGGTCCAGAAGTCGTCGTCCGGCGCGCCCCGCACTTCGGTCAGGCCGGCCATCGCGCGCTGGAACGCGTGCGAGTGGACGTTGGCCATTCCGGGCATCGCCGGGCCGGCGAGCGGCTGCGCGCCGTCCGGCAACGCATCTGCCTCGACAACCGCGAAATCGCCGCGTGCGTCGACGCTGATCGCGACGTCGCGCGCCCAGCCGCCGGGCAAGAGCGCCTCGGCCGCGAAGAAGCGCGTCACGCGGTCTCCAGAAACTTCTCGACCATCGCGCGCAGGTGCGGGCGCACGCGCGCCGCCAGCTCGTCGCGGAAGCGAAACGGCGCCTCCTCCTCCATGTAAGTTGCCTCGGAGAGCTCGAGCTGGAACGCGTGCACGCCTTCGGCGGGCCGGCCATAGCGGCGCGTGATATAGCCGCCCTTGAAGCGCCCGTTCAGCACCGCGCGATACCCGGGCGCGCGCGACGCGATCGCCAGCAGCGCCTCGCCCACGCCGCTTGCGCAGGAGCGGCCTTCGGCCGTGCCGAGGTTGAAGTCGGGCAGCGTCCCTTTGAAGAAGCGCGGCACCACCGAGAAGATCGAGTGCCCATCCCACAGGAGCGCGCGGCCGTGCTCGGCCCTGAGCCGCGCCAGTTCCTCGACAAGCTTGTCGTGATAAGGGTTCCAGTATTGCGCGACGCGCTCGGCAATCTCGGCTTCGTCCGGCGACTGGCCCGGCGCGTAGATCGGTTGCCGGTGGAACGTGTCGACCGGACAGAGCCCGGTCGTGTCCTGGCCGGGATAGAGGTTCGCGTTGTCGGGCGGCCGGTTCAGGTCGATAACATAGCGCGAGTGCGTGGCGACGAGCACCGACGCGCCCAGCCCGTCCAGAAATTCATAGAGCCGCCCGAGATGCCAGTCGGTGTCGGGAACCGTGAGCGCGACCTCGGTCATGCGTCTCGCAAGCGCATCGGGGATGTGCGTGCCCGTGTGCGGCATCGACACGAGAAGCGGCGTTCGACCGGCGCGAAACGTGTACGGCGCCACGATCAGCCTCCCGAGGGCAGCAGATCCGCGGCCGGTGAGTTGAACGCGCCCGCCGCGACGAGCCGCTTGACTGCCTCGATGTCCGGCGCGAAGTAACGGTCCGCGTCGTAGTGTGCGGCGACCGCACGCACTTTCGTGATCGCAGTGCGAAGCGGATCGGAGGTCTGTAGCGGCGCTCGCAGTTCCACGCCCTGCGCGGCGGCGAGCAGCTCGATCGCGACGATGCCCGTGCAGTTGTCGGCGAGGTCGGTGAGGCGCCGCGCGGCAAAGGTCGCCATGCTCACGTGATCCTCCTGGTTCGCCGAGGTCGGCAAACTGTCGACGCTCGCCGGGTGCGCGAGCGACTTGTTCTCGCTCGCGAGCGACGCTGCCGCGATCTGCGCGATCATGAATCCGGAGTTGAGCCCGCTCTCTTTCACGAGAAACGGCGGCAGGCCGCTGATGCTCGCGTCGATGAGGAGCGCGATCCGCCGCTCGGAAAGGGCGCCGACCTCGGCGCACGCGATCGCGAGCGTGTCGGCCGCAATCGCCACCGGCTCGGCGTGAAAATTTCCGCCGGACAGCACCTCGCCTGACTCCGCGAAGATGAGCGGGTTGTCGGTGACGCCGTTCGCCTCGATCTCGAGCGTGTGCGCGGCGGCGCGGATCACGTCCAGGCACGCACCCATCACCTGCGGCTGGCAGCGCAGCGAGTAAGGATCCTGCACGCGGTCGTCGTCGACGCGATGCGATGCGCGGATCTCACTTCCGGCGAGGAGATCGCGGTAGAGCGCCGCGACGTCGATCTGCCCGGCGTGGCCGCGCGCCGCGTGGATGCGGGAATCGAACGGCGTGTCGCTGCCCATCGCCGCGTCCACTGACAACGCGCCCGCGACGGTCGCCGCGGCAAACGCGTCTTCGATGGCGAAGAGGCCCGCGAGCGCGAGCGCGGTCGAGACCTGGGTGCCGTTCAGGAGGGCCAGTCCTTCTTTCGGCGCCAGGCGGAGCGGCGCGAGGCGCGCGCGCCGCAGGCCCTCGGCAGCGGGTTGGCGCACTCCCCCGATCCGCACTTCGCCGACGCCAAGCAGTGCGGCCGAGAGATGGGCGAGGGGCGCGAGATCCCCGGATGCGCCGACCGATCCCTTCGCGGGGATGCACGGGTAGACGCGCGCCCGGTAGAGGGCGACGAGCGACTCGACGGTCTCCGGACGCACACCGGAGCGGCCCTGCGCGAGGCTCGCGACCTTGAGTGCGATGATGAGTCGCACCACGTCATCGCCGAGCAGCGGACCCGTGCCGGTCGAGTGCGAAAGGACGAGATTCTGCTGCAGTCGCTCGAGCGCTTCGCGCGGAATGCGGCTCTGCGCGAGCTTGCCGAAGCCGGTGTTGATACCGTACGCGGGTGAGTCTCCGGCAACGACCCGGTCGACCACTGCCGCACTCGCGAGCAGTCCCGTAAGGCACGCCTGGTCGAGCGCGATTGCTTCCGCGCCGCGCGCGATGCGCCGGAGGTTTGCGAGCGTGAGGCGTTGACGGCCGAGGGAGAGCATGGGTATCAGATCCGAATCATGACCGGGTAGTCACGCTACGCAAGGTTTTTCTGTTTCCCCTCCTTTTCAAGGAGGGGTGCCCGCGGAGCGGGCGGGGTGGTGTGCAGCGCTCATAGAACCACCCCGTCACGCTACGCGTGACACCCCTCCTTGAAAAGGAGGGGATGCATCTTTTTCCCCTCCTCTCCGGGATGCATCTTTTTCCCCTCCTCTCCGAGGAGGGGTGGCTGCGCAGCAGCCGGGGTGGTGCGCCGTCAGCTCACGCCCGGTCGAGCATCGGCAGATCGAGCTTCCGCTCCCGCGCGCAGGCGATGGCATCCTCGTAGCCTGCGTCGGCGTGGCGCATGACGCCGGTCGCCGGATCGTTCCACAGCACCCGCTCGATCCGCCGTGCCGCGGCGTCGGTGCCGTCGCAGACAATCACCATGCCTGCGTGCTGCGAATAACCCATGCCTACGCCCCCGCCGTGGTGGAACGACACCCAGGTCGCGCCGCCCGCGCAGTTGACGAGCAGGTTGAGCAGGGCCCAGTCGGACACGGCGTCGGAGCCGTCGCGCATCGATTCGGTCTCCCGGTTCGGGCTCGCCACGGAGCCGGAGTCGAGATGATCACGGCCGATCACGATCGGTGCCTTGAGCTCACCCGTTCGCACCATTTCGTTGAAGGCGAGCCCGGCCTTGTGCCGCTCACCGAGTCCCAGCCAGCAGATGCGCGCCGGCAGCCCCTGGAACTGGATGCGCTTCTGCGCCATGTCGAGCCAGAGGTTCAGATGCCTGTCGTGCGGGAAGAGCTCGCGGACTTTCGCATCGGTCCGGTAAATGTCCTCGGGGTCGCCGGAAAGCGCGACCCAGCGGAATGGTCCCTTGCCGACGCAGAACATGGGCCGGATGTACGCCGGCACGAAGCCCGGATAATCGAACGCGTGGCCTTCGCCCACGTTTTTCGCTTCCTGGCGGATGTTGTTGCCGTAATCGACGCAGGGAATCTGCATGGCATTGAACTGGAGGATCGTGTGAACGTGCTTGCGGATCGATTCGCGTGCCGAGGTGGCGACCTCTTCGGGATCGCGCTTGCGCAGGTCCCGCCATTTCTCGAGCGACCAGTGCTCGGGAAGGTAGCCGTTCGCCGGATCGTGTGCCGAAGTCTGATCGGTCACCAGGGCGGGCTTCAGGTCGCTCGAGCGCGCACGGGCGAGGATCTTCGGCAGGAGCTCGCAGGCGTTGCCGTGCAGCCCGATCGACACCGCGCGCCTTTCCGCGAGTGCGCGCTCCAGAATCGCGAACGCCGCGTCGAGCGTGTTGGCGCGCTCGTCCAGGTAGCCGCTCTTGATCCGCATGTCGATCCGGGACGGATCGCACTCTATCGCGAGCATCGATGCACCGGCCATCGTTGCGGCGAGCGGTTGCGCGCCGCCCATGCCGCCGAGTCCCGCGGTAAGAATCCATTTCCCCGACCAGTCGTCGCCGTAGTGGCGGCGGCCCGCCTCCGCGAACGTCTCGTACGTCCCCTGCACGATGCCCTGGCTGCCGATGTAGATCCACGAGCCTGCGGTCATCTGGCCGTACATCATGAGGCCCTGGCGATCGAGCTCGTTGAAATGCTCCCAGTCGGCCCACTTCGGGACCAGGTTTGAATTGGCGATGAGCACGCGCGGCGCGTCCGGGTGCGTCTTGAACACGCCCACCGGCTTGCCCGACTGCACGAGCAGGCTCTCGTCCGACCCGAGGCGCTTCAGCGTCGCGACGATCGCGTCGAAGCATTCCCAGTTGCGTGCCGCCTTGCCGATGCCGCCGTACACGACGAGATCCTCCGGACGCTCGGCGACCTCGGGATCCAGGTTGTTCATGAGCATGCGGAGCGGCGCCTCGG
>JAABRB010000142.1 GCA_011391185.1 Betaproteobacteria bacterium | reverse complement strand
CGTTCTCGCCGCGATGTCGGAACTCGTCTGGGGTAATGCGGCGCGCGAGGCGGCGGGTGAGCGCGTCTTCGGCTGGCTGCAGCTCGCGCTTGCGACTCCGGTGGTTATCTGGGGCGGTTGGTCGTTTTTCGAGCGCGGATGGACGAGCTTCCGAACGCTAAAGCTCAACATGTACAGCCTGATCGGGCTCGGCGTCTCGGTTGCCTACCTCTTCAGCGTGTTTGCGGTCTTCTTCCCGGATGCGTTGCCCGACAGGTTCAAGATCGAGGGTCTCGTGCCGCTCTATTTCGAGGCGGCGGCGGTGATCACGACACTGGTGCTGCTCGGCGAAATGCTCGAGCTACGTGCCCGCTCGAAGACGTCGAGTGCAGTGCGTGCGCTGCTCGGGCTTGCACCGAACACGGCAATCCGCGTCGAGGCGTCGGGTGAGGAGCGCGAGGTTCCGCTCTCAGAGGTACAGCCCGGCGATACGCTACGAATGCGGCCGGGTGCGAAGGTGCCGGTGGACGGCACAGTCGTCGATGGCCGCTCGGTGGTCGACGAGTCGATGGTTACGGGTGAACCGGTACCGGTCGAGAAGGGACAAGGCGCCGCGGTCACCGGTGGCACGGTCAACCAGACTGGCACCTTTACCATGCGGGCCGACAAGGTCGGCGCCGATACGCTGCTCGCGCAGATCGCGCACCTCGTCAGCGAGGCGTCACGATCGCGCGCGCCGATCCAACGCCTGGCGGACCTGGTCTCCGCGTGGTTCGTGCCCGGCGTGATCGTCATCGCAATCATCTCGGCGCTGGTGTGGTGGATGGTCGGTCCGACGCCGACGCTCGGCAATGCGCTGCTCGTCGCCGTCTCGGTGCTCATCGTGGCCTGTCCGTGCGCGCTCGGTCTGGCGACGCCGATTTCCGTCATGGTCGGAGTCGGCAGGGGCGCGCTCGACGGCGTTCTGATCAAGGACGCTGAAGCGCTCGAGCTGATGGAAAAGGTGACCACGCTGGTGGTCGACAAGACCGGCACGCTCACTGAGGGCAAACCGAAGGTCCAGGCGGTCGAGGTAGCCGGCGGCATCACCGAGGACGAGCTCCTGCGGCTCGCCGCCAGTCTCGAGCGAGCGAGCGAGCACCCGCTCGCTGCGGCCATTGTCGCGGCGGCCGAGGCACGCGGCTTGAAACTCGCGCCGGTCGCGGATTTCGACTCGGTAACCGGCAAAGGCGTGCGCGGCACGATTGACGGGCGGCGGGTGGCGATCGGCAACGCAAAGCTGCTTTCCGAGGAGGGTGTTGAAGGCGCAACGCTCGCAGACCGGGCGACCGCCCTGCAGAGCGAAGGTCAGACCGTCATGTTCACGATCGTGGACGGCAGGCCCGCCGGGTTGATCGGTGTTGCCGACCCCATCAAGGAATCAACGCGCGACGCGATCGAGCAACTGCGCGCGGATGGTGTCCGGATCGTGATGCTGACCGGCGATAACCGTCACACCGCCCAGGCGGTGGCGACCGCACTCGGGCTCCGTGACTTCGTGGCCGAGGTGATGCCGCAGGAGAAACATCGCGTCATTCAGGAGCTGCAGGCGAAGGGGGAGATCGTCGCGATGGCCGGCGACGGCATCAACGATGCCCCCGCACTTGCCCAGTCGAATGTCGGCATCGCGATGGGCCACGGCACCGACATTGCGATGCAGAGCGCGCGAGTGGTGCTCGTCAAGGGCGATTTACGCGGCATTGCGAAAGCCCGGCGGCTATCTCGCGCAACCATGCGCAACATCCGGCAAAACCTGTTTTTCGCGTTTATGTACAACTCGCTGGGCGTCCCGATCGCGGCCGGCGTGCTCTACCCGTTTATCGGCCTGTTGCTCTCGCCGATGATCGCTAGTGCGGCGATGAGCCTCTCGTCGGTGTCAGTGATCGGCAACGCGCTGCGCCTGCGGCGCGCAGCGCTGTAGAAAAGGAGAAACACATGATGGGCGGGTTCGATGGATTCGGAGGTGGAATGGGGTTCGGCGGAATTTGGATGCTGGTCTTCTGGGGGCTCGTAATCGTCGGAGTAGTGCTGCTCGCGCGCAGGTTAACCGCCGGGCGGTCCTCGAACTCTGCATCGCTTGCACCCGGCAAGACCGCAACGGACATTCTCGCCGAACGATACGCGAAGGGCGAGATCGATAAGGACGAGTTCGAACAAAAACGCCGCGATCTCGGAGCGAGCTAGATTAATGACAATGGATGTGAAGCGCCGGGGATTCCTGACCGCAGCGGTGGTGACTGCGGCGACCGGATTGCTTCCGGTCGCGGCGCGCACGCGACGCAAGGCGTGCTCGGCGACCTGAACGACAAACGAACGGAAGGAGACAGAAGATGTGGGGCGAATACGGCATGGGTTGGGGGTGGGGATTCTTCGGCGTGGTGCACATGGTGCTGTGGTGGGCGCTGATCATCCTGGGCATCGTCGTGCTCGTTAAATGGCTGGCCGTGGGCATCGGCCCGTCGCGCGAGGGGTCTGCCACTGAAAGCCGCGCGGTCGAGGTGCTGAAGGAACGCTACGCCCGGGGTGAGATTGGCAAGGAAGAGTTCGAGCAGAAGAAGCGGGATCTGCTGGGCTAGCGACGATGAGCGCACTCCAATGCGCACGCCGGGATGCAAGGGCCGTGCGTCCCGGAGGCGGAGCTTCCAGGAATGGCGACATCGATCGGCCTCGACAAGTCGAAGTTCGTCGCGTGCCTGGACAGCGGCCGGATGAGCGCACGCGTCAAGGAGGACCTCGAGGAGGGCACCGCCATCGGAATCAACGGCACGCCCGGCAACATCCTGCGCAACAACCGCAGCGGCGCGATCGTTACGCGGCATGGCGCGCAGCCGATCCTGCAATTCACGGGCGCCATCGATGGATTGCTGAAATGAGCGTGGACCCGATTGCGGTGCCGGACTCGTAGATATCGCCGGGGACGAGCGACAAGGAGCAGGGACCATGGATGGCTTGTTAGGGCTGTTGATCTTCGGTGTGCTGTTCTTCGTCATGATGCGTTACGGCTGCGGCGCGCACATCATGCACGGCGGACACGGTTCTCATGGTGACCACGGTGACGCACAGGCCGGCGGAAAAGATCCGGTTTGCGGCATGGATGTCGCCCCGGACAAGGGCTATTCGATGGCCTGGGGCGGCAGAATGTTTCGCTTCTGCTCGCGAAGCTGCCTGGAGAAATTCGAAGCCGGGCCGGAGAAGTTCGCCGCGTCGGAAGGGAGCAAGGCATGAGCCCATCCGCCCCGCAGCATGACCATGGCGCGCAGATCCTGTCGATGCCCCGGCCGCGCAGCGGATCGAACGGCGCCGATCCCCGGATCAGCGGGTGGCCCCTCGCACGCTACCCGTGGTACGCGCGGCTGATCCTCGCGGCCCAGCGTCGCAAGTACGGCCAGGAGCTCGAGCCCGCGCGGCTGTGGGGCCGGCTCCCACGGTCGATTCTTGCGCTGACGCTCCTCTATCGATCGCTTGACCGGGCGCACTCGCCGATCGAGTCTGGATTGCGCTCGCTTGTCCAGGTGCACATTTCTCGAATCAACGGCTGCAGTTTCTGCGTTGATCTCAATTCGGCCGCCGCGATCGAGCGGCACGCCGGGTACGACAAACTCGCCGCAATCGACGACTACGAGCATTCACCGCTATTCCAAGAGAGCGAGAAGGCGGCGCTCGCCTATGCGGAGGCGATGACCGACTCGCGCCGCGGCGTGGACGACGCCGTGTTCTCCCGGTTGCGTGGCGAATTTGACGAAGACGCAATCGTCGAGCTCACTGCGATTGTCGCGTTCCAGAACATGTCGAGCAAGTTCAACGCCGCGCTAGGCGTGCCGGCGCAGGGTTACTGCGCGGCGCCTGATGCAAAGGAGTAACCATGAAGCAGGGCATTCCGCTCATCGCGCTTGGCCACACGGCGAGTCTGTTCCTCGCGATCACATTTACGGTGTGTGTACTGTTCGATCTCGCGTTTCCCGAGCACGCGATGTTCGAGGCCTGGCGCAAGCTGCTGCCGGGATTCGAATGGATCAGTTGGCAGAGTTACTTCCTGGGGCTCGTCGAGAGCTACGGCTACGGCTGGTATTTTGCGCTGGTCTGGGCGCCGCTCTACAACTTCTTCGCGCGGCGCGAGGCATCCAGAGCCAAGCGGTGACTGCGAGCGGTTGCAGCTTATGAGATCCGGATGCGGCGGAATTGATGACTGACGCAGGGAGCGTCGGGCTTCTCGCCGCCTTCGCGGCGGGTTTCATCTCGTTTCTTTCGCCATGCGTCCTGCCGCTGGTTCCGGGGTACGTCTCATTCATCGCGGGGCAGAGCGCACAGCGCGTGCACGCGCGGCTCGCCGCGCGCCTTGCCACGCTTGGCACGAGCGCTGTCTTTGTAGCGGGTTTTTCAACCGTGTTCATCGCGTTCGGTGCGAGCGCGAGCGCGCTCGGTCAACTCGTCGCGCGGTATCGCAACGAGGCAAACCTCATCGGCGGGATCATCAACATTCTGTTCGGCCTGCTGATGCTCGGTATGCTGCGCCGCTTCGCCTGGCTGCAGCGCGACCTGCGCTTTCATCCGCGCATCGTCGGTGGTCACTCTGTCACGACCTACGTGATCGGCCTCGCGTTCGGATTCGGCTGGACGCGGTGCATCGGCCCGGTGCTGGGTCGAATCGATTGAACCGCAGGAGCCATAATCAATTCACTTCAAGGGAGCATGAAGAATTAAAGTGATGGGATATGTCGTTATCTGCCTCGGACCGCTCGTACCGGCCGGCGTGTTTGCCCAAAGTGGGAGCGCACTCCTGCCGGGCCCCGGGTTCATGCCGAACCCGGCGTAAGGCGAGCAGCTCTTCAACAAGAACTGCGCGACCTGTCACGGGGAGAATCTCAAGGGCACGGACAAGGGCACTCCGCTCCTGCATCGCATATACGAACCGAACCACCACAGCGATGTAGCGATCCAGCTCGCGGTGAAGAATGGATCGAGCCAGCACCACTGGCGATTCGGCGACATGCCGCCGGTGCCTGGACTGAATCGCGAAGACGTCGGTCACATCACTGCGTACATCCGGCTCCAGCAACGCAAAGCGGGGTTTTCTGACCACGGTGCGAAGATGCGCGCCAGGTCTCGGGATTGATACTGGGGGAGCGCTCACTGGCCGAACCGCGCGATTACCGCGGAGCGATGATCCACAGGTTCAGATCGCGGGGGCCGTAAGCACCTTGTACCGTTCGCGTCTCGTTCGGTGTCCAGTCGTCCATCCCGTGCACATACGAAATTACGCGTGTCCCAGTTCGCAATTCGCGCGTGAGCTTCGGGCGGAGCTTGAGATTGATGCTCGGCGAAAGGAACAGCGTGACGACCGTCGCGTCGGCGAAGTCGATCTCGAACAAGTCCCGGTTCAGAAAGACGATGCGATCGGCAACGCCCGCGCGCTTGGCGTTCGCCTCACTCTCGCGGATGCGCTGCGGGTCGATGTCGACGCAGACGCCGCGCGCGCCGCGCTGCTTGACGGCTGCGATCACGATGCGTCCATCGCCGCATCCCAGATCGTAGACGATGTCCTGCGCGCCGATCTTCGCGAGCGCCAGAATCTCTGCCACCACGTTGTGCGGCGTCGGCTCGTAATGGATGTCCGGCGCCCGGAGGGGTGCACGCTCGACAGTCTGGGCGAGGGCCACGCCTGCGGCGACGGCAATGATGCCGACCGCAATTGCCTGCCGAACCTTCCCGATGCGCGCGTCCACTCAGTTCCGCCGCATGCGCTCGATCCAGGCCTTGAAGCCCACGAGCAGGTCGGTGAGGAACTTCCGCGTCGTCTCGTCGGTGAGGCGGCCCTCGGCGTCGAACTTGCTCGCCGAGTTGCCGATGAACACCTCCGGTCGCGGCAGGACGTGGCCCCAGATCTGACCAAAGATTCTGCGCAGGTCGTACTGGACTCGCGCGCCGCCGACCGGACCGGTGGTGCAAGAGAAAACCGCGATCGGCTTGTCCTGCCACGAATGATCGGGTGGCCGCGAGGCCCAGTCGATGGCATTCTTGAGCGGCGCCGTGACCGAGAAGTTGTACTCGGGGCTTGCGATGAGCACGCCGTCGGCCGCCGCGATCTTCGCGCGCAGCCGCTTCACCGGTTCCGGCATCCCGGCATCGAGGACGTCCTGGTTGTACATCGGAAGGTCGGCGATGCTCGCGATCTCGAGCGCCATTCCCGCGGGCATCAGCTCGCCGGCGGCGCGCAGGCCGGCCATGTTGAAGGACTTCGCACGCAGGCTGCCGCAGATGCCAAGCACCTTGAGGTCGCTATTGCTCATTCTGTCTCCAGGGGAGGGGGTGGAACGGAAGCCCCTAGCATAGCAACTCGATCGAAATCCCGGGCCCCCCGCACTGCGCGCGGCGGGTCGTGAGAAAATTCGCCCGGTAGCCACCACATGGAGAATCGAATGAATCAAGGTCACCGCGGGGCGCTCGGGCGCGCCGCAGGAGTGGGCGCGGCGTTCGCGCTCACTATCTGGGCAGGCGGAGTGTCGGCACAGGCTGCGGGCGCGCGAGCGGTCGAAACCATATCCGGCATGCCGCCCGTCGTCGATGCCGCAAACCTGTACAGCGAGACGGCCGCCGGCAAGCTGCGGCCGGACGTCGCCACGGCGCCAGCGCGCATCTACGTGCCGAATCGGCGCTCGAACGACGTCTCCGTGATCGATCCGGCGACGATGCGGGTCGTGGACCGCTTCCCGGTCGGCATCAATCCGCAGCACGTCGTGCCGTCGTGGGACCTGAAAACGCTCTGGGTCACGAACAATGCCGAAGGCCGCACCGACGGCACCCTCACGCCGATCGACCCGCAGACCGGCAAGCCGGGGAAGTCGATCCCGGTGGACGACCCGTACAACATGTACTTTTCGCCCGACGGTGCGTTCGCGATCGTGGTGGCGGAGGCGCACAAGCGGCTCGATTTCCGCGATCCGCAGACGATGGAACTCAAGCGCTCCATTTCCGTTCCCGGCTGCGCCGGGATCAATCACGCCGACTTCTCGATCGACGGTCGTTACGGATTCTTCACTTGTGAATTCAACGGTCAGATCGCGAAGATCGATTTTGTCGCGCGCAAGGTCGTCGGCTATCTCAAGCTCTCGAAGGGCGGCATGCCGCAGGACATCCGGATCTCGCCCGACGGCAAGGTGTTCTTCGTTGCCGACATGCGCGCTGACGGCGTGTTCGTGATCGACGGCGAGCGCTTCACCGAGATCGGCTTCATCGCGACGGGCATGGGCTCGCACGGCCTCTATCCGAGTCGTGACGGAACGAAGCTCTATGTCGCGAATCGCGGCTCGAACCATGTTTTCGCGGCGCCCGGCGGCAAGGGCAGCGTGTCGGTGATCGACTTCACGACGCGCACGGTCGTGGCCACCTGGCCGATACCCGGCGGCGGCAGCCCGGACATGGGCAACGTCAGCGCCGACGGAAAGGTGCTGTGGCTTTCGGGCCGCTTCGATGACGTCGTCTATGCATTCGACACCTCGACGGGCGAAGTAAAGAAAGTCCGGGTCGGTACCGAGCCGCACGGCCTGACCGTCTGGCCGCAGCCGGGCCGTTATTCCCTCGGTCACACGGGCAACTTGCGCTAGCGCATGACGGGGAAAACTTTTTCAGGCGCGTACGACGAACCACGCCGCGGTAATCGCGAGCGTGGCGAGCGTGACCGGCACGCCCGTTTGTGCGTGCCGGCGCCAGTTGATGGCGATGCCGCGGCGTTCCGCTGCATCGACCACGATGATGTTCGCAATCGACCCGACGATGAAGAGGTTGCCCGCGAGCGTGCTCACCAGCGCGAGCAGCGGCCCGGAAAAGGGCTCGGTCGCGGCGGGGAGCAGCAGCATCACCGCCGGAACATTCGAGACCACGTTCGAAAGGACGAATGCGCTGGCAAAGAGCGGCACGGGCTCGGCAAGCGGAACGCCGGCGGCGGCAAGTGCCTGGATGGCCTGCGTGGTGAGACCGGTCTGCGCGAGCGCGTGATTCACCACGAAGAGTCCGATGAACAGGATCAGCAGCTCCCAGTCCACCAGTCCGAGCATCCGGGTCGAGTGCAGCTTGCGGCTGGTGAGCAGCAGTCCGGCGCCCACGAGCGCAGCAACCTCGCGCGGCCAGTCGGTGAGAAGGAACACCGCGACGAGCACACCGGCGACCGTGAGTCCCTTCGCGGTCTGCCAGCGGTCGAACA
>JAABRB010000141.1 GCA_011391185.1 Betaproteobacteria bacterium | reverse complement strand
GATTTTCGCGGCGTCCTTTGCGGCACCTTCGAGCAGCGGACCCAGCAGAGTCTCGAGTGCTTCCTCGGTGATCAAGCCAAGATGGCTCTTGACGAGCTTTCCACCGCGGTCCAGCACGATGGTAAACGGGAGCGCCCCGGTTTTGTTGCCGAGCTCACGGGCGAGTGTGGCACCTTCCATGCCGGCGATGAGAATGGGGTAGTTGATCCCGATTTCCGTGGCGTATTCTCGAACTTTATCGACCTGATCGACGGCGATCCCGACAACTTGAACGCCGTTCGCAGCATATTTGCCTTGGATGCTGATCAGGCCGGGGATCTCCCGGCGGCAGGGGGTGCACCAAGTCGCCCAGAAATTGATCACCAGGACCTTGTCCGGCCATGCCGCGATCGTGACCGGCTTGCCCGCGAGATCCGGCAACTCCATCCGGGCCAGCGCGGCGGGCGCCCGTGCGGCCGGCGCGTCGACCGAATATCGCGTCAGCTGGACATAGCTCCCCGCGCCGAGCGCGGAGGCCGCAACCGCCGCGGTAAGCATGATCCTGGCGGACTTACGCATTGCTCTCGACCAGCGCGGCCACGGCGCTGAGCCCCGCCCGATCGATCTGGCGGCCCTCCGGAGTGGCCTTGAGCGTGCTGCGCTCATCCCGGGCGACGTAGACGGCCAGGGTGAACGGAATGCCATCCCACTCGACCCGCAGCACCTGCACGTCGCGCGGCTCGTCGCCGCAATAGTGCCGGTGCTCGCTCAGCTCGTAGGGCATGCCGCGGTTGAGGAAGAAGAGTTCGAGCCCCTTGCGGTCGTCGGTGAATAGCTGCAGGTCCACGTCGGAGTACCGGCTCGCAGTGCCCTTCAGCACCGGCCCGGAGAGATACGGACGGAACGCCTCCAGCCCGCGCATCGCCGCGAGCGCGGCCCGGCGCAACGCCTGCAGACGCTCGCGCTGCTCGTCACCTTGATAGAGCGAGAGGTACGCGAGCAGCTCGGACTCGACCTCGTCGTTGGTGGGCAGCGACTGCGTATCCCCTGCGCCGAGCTGGCGCGCCGCCTTGCGCTTCGCCGCGGCCAGGTCTTCGACACCGTCCTCGGCCATGATGCGCGCCGCCGCCGCGGCGATCCGGGCTCGCATGTGCGAGTGTTTGAGTCTGTTCTCCCTGGGCATGCGGCGGGCGCGGCGCGAGTGCAGCCCGGATCTTACCCCACGGGGCGAGCGCACCCGGCGGCTACAATTCGCGCCATGCACCTGCATATCCTGGGGATCTGCGGCACGTTCATGGGCGGACTCGCGGTGCTCGCGCGCGCGGCCGGCCATCGCGTGACCGGTTGCGACGCAAACGTGTACCCGCCGATGAGCGATCAGCTGCGGGCCGAAGGCATCGGCCTCGTCGAAGGCTATGGCGCCGACCAGGTCGCGCTCGCCCCCGACCTCTGGGTGATCGGCAACGTCGTCACGCGCGCGAACCCGTTGATGGAGGCGATTCTCGATCGCGGCGAACGCTACGTCTCCGGGCCGCAGTGGCTTGCCGAGCACGTGCTGCGCGGGCGGTGGGTGCTCGCCGTCGCCGGAACGCACGGCAAGACCACCACCTCGGCGATGCTTGCCTGGATCCTCGAGCATGCGGGATGCGCGCCGGGATTTCTAATCGGCGGCGTCCCGGCGAACTTCGGCATCTCCGCGCGCCCAGGGACCGGCGCGCACTTCGTGATCGAAGCGGACGAATACGACACCGCCTTTTTCGACAAGCGCTCGAAGTTCGTCCACTACGGCCCCCGCACGGCCATCCTGAACAATATCGAGTTCGATCATGCCGATATCTTCGCCGATCTTGCAGCGATCGAGCGGCAATTTCACCATTTCGTGCGGATTGTGCCAGGGACCGGTCTGATCGTCGCCAATGGCAACGACGCGGTGGTTGACCGGGTCCTCGCCCAAGGCTGCTGGACGCCCGTCGAGCGGTTCGGCGCCCGGGCGATGTGGCAAGCAAAGGGGCGCGACACGGCACGCTTCGAGGTCTTGCACGAGGGAAAGCCGGCCGGCAGGGTCCACTGGGCACTGCTCGGCGAGCACAACCGCGCCAATGCGCTCGCGGCGATTGCCGCCGCCCGCCATGCCGGCGTCCCGCCCGAGCAGGCCGCTGCAGCACTCGGCACTTTCCAGAACGTCAAGCGGCGCATGGAGGTGCGGGGCACCGTCGGCGGCGTGACCGTGTACGACGACTTCGCGCACCATCCGACGGCGATCGCGGCCACGATTGCCGGGCTGCGCAGTGCCGTGGACGGCGCGCGCATCCTTGCCGTGCTCGAGCCGCGCTCCAACACCATGAAGCTCGGCGTGATGAACGCGGCGCTCGCACCGAGTCTCGCCGCCGCCGACCGCGTCTTCTGTTACGCGGCGAACCTCGGCTGGGACGCCGCGCCGGTGCTCGCCCCGCTCGGCGCCCGGGCGAGCTGCCACGACGACCTCGATGCGCTCGTCGAGGCCATCGCCGCCGAGGCGCGCGCGGGCGACCACGTGCTCGTGATGAGCAACGGCGGGTTCGGCGGAATTCACGCCAAGCTGCTCGCGCGACTCGCGGGCCAATGAGCCGCTCCGGCACGAACGCGGCGGCGGGCGCGAATGCCCCAATGGTCAGGGTGCGCGAGGGCCGCAAGCGCCGAGCACCCAGGGCATGGCTGCGAACGATGATCATTTATTTGCACGGGTTCAACAGCTCGCCGCAGTCGCACAAGGCACGGCTCTTCGGCCGCGAGATGGCGCGACGCGGACTCGGCGACCGGTTCATCTGCCCGGACCTTCCGCATCGCCCGGCCGAAGCGATTGCGCTCGTCGAGCAAGAATTCGCGAAGCATGGGGCGGACGCCGTCACGTTCGTGGGCAGCTCGCTCGGGGGCTTCTACGCGACCTACCTCGCCGAGAAACATGGAACGCGCGCCGTGCTGCTCAACCCGGCGGTGACGCCGCAAGCCGATCTCGAAAGCTATCTCGGTGTGCAGCGAAACCTCTACAGTGGCAAGGAATACGAGCTCACGCCCGCGCATCTCGCCGAGTGGCGCGCGCTGGCGGTGCCGGTCACGCGTCCCGAGCGCTATCTGCTGATCGTGGAGACCGGCGACGAGGCGCTCGACTATCGCGCTGCGGTCGAGAAGTATTGCGGCGGGCGCCAGGTCGTCGTGGAGGGCGGCGACCATACCCTGAAGAGCTTTCCGAGTCACATTCCGCTCATCCTCGAGTTTGCCGGGCTCGCGTCCGCCTGAAGCGCCCCGCCTGAATCGTCACATGCCCCGGTATCGGCCCATCGGGCGGATATAATCCCCGGCTCCCCTCCGGTTGCGCCCGATGGCGCCCGGCGCGCGTCGTTTCGTTCTTTTTCGAGTCCCCCACCCATCGTGCCGCCATGAACGTGCTTTACGAGGAGGACGGGTCGTTCAAAGTGGGCACCGTGCTCGCCGAGACCGACGCCGCCATGCAGGTCGAAGCCGCGTCGGGCAAGCGCGTGAAGGTGAAGCGCGCGCACGTGCTTCTCGACTTCAAGGATAGTGGACTGGCGGATTTTCTCGCGCACGCGCAAGCCGCGGCCGAGGCGATCGACGTCGATTTCCTGTGGGAAGTCTGCGGCGCCGAGGAATTCGGTTTCGCGGATCTCGCCGCCGAGTATTTCGGCCGTGTGCCAGCGCCGATCGAGGCGGCGGGCGTGCTGCTGCGCTTGCATTCCGCGCCGATCCATTTCCATCGCAAGGGCCGCGGGCGATTCAGGGCGGCGCCCGAAGAGACGCTGAAAGCCGCGCTTGCCGGGCTGGAGCGCAAGCGCCGGCAGGCCGAGCAGATCGCCGAATGGGTCGCGATGCTCGAGCGCTCGGAGCTGCCCGACGACTTCCAGCCGATCCTCCCGCAGTTGCTCTACAAGCCCGACCGAAATCGCATCGAGACCAAGGCGCTCGAGGAGGCGTGCGAGGAGACGGGCCTGAGCGCGCCCAAGCTGCTTGCGCGATGTGGTGCGCTGCCCTCGAGCCACGACTATCATCTCGGCCGATTCTTCTTCGAGCACTTTCCGCGCGGGATCGAGTTTCCCGAGGTGGTCGTGCCCGAGCCGCCGACCGATCTGCCCTTGGCCGACGTGCGGGCTTTCAGCCTCGACGACGCCACCACCACCGAGATCGACGACGCATTCTCCGTCACGTGGCTCGACACGGATACGGCGCGCGTGGGCATCCATATTGCCGCGCCCAGCCTCGCAATCGCGCCGGGCTCGCCGATCGACGCGATCGCACGCGCGCGGCTTTCCACCGCGTATATGCCGGGCACCAAGGTCACGATGCTCCCGCCGGCCGTGATCGAGCGATTTACGCTTGCAGAAGGACGTGCCTGTCCCGCCGTGTCACTCTACGTGGACGTCGACCGCGCGACCTTCGCGATCCGTGGCACCGATTCGCGGCTGGAGAGCGTGCCGGTCGCAGCCAATCTCCGCCACCACGATGTCGACGTGCTGAACGAGCGCTTCGCGGCGGGCGAGCACGCCGGGGACGGGCCATTCGTCGCCGAGCTCTGGTTCCTGCACGGCTTCGCGCGCGCGCTCGAGACCGCGCGCGGCAAGGGGCCCTCGGGCCCGGGCGATCGCGTCGAATACAGTTTCTACGTCGAGGACGACCGCGTGCGTATCGAGCCGCGCAAGCGCGGCGCGCCGCTCGACGTTCTCGTGGCCGAGCTGATGATTCTCGCCAACAGCACCTGGGGCCGGCTCCTCGACGAGCGCGGCGCCGCAGCGATCTATCGCGCCCAAAGCCCGGGCGGTCGGGTGCGCATGACCACGGTGGCCGCCGAGCATCAGGGCCTGGGCGTGAGCCACTATGCGTGGTCGACTTCGCCGCTGCGGCGCTACGTGGATCTGGTCAACCAGTGGCAGCTGAGCGCGGTATTGCAGGGCGAGCTACCCCCGTTCGCCACGGGCGCGGAGGCATTGCTCGCGGCGCTGCGGGACTTCGAGGTCACGTATGCCGCCTATGACGAATTCCAGCGGCACATGGAGCACTATTGGTGCCTGCGCTGGCTGCTGCAGGAAAAGGTGAGCCTAGCTCGGACGGTTGTCGTGCGGGACAATCTCGTGCGATTCGCCGACCTCCCGCTCTTCATTCGGGTGCCCTCCCTGCCCGACCTGGAACCCGGCGGCGAGGCCATGGTCGATGTCGAGGAGATCGACCTCATTGACACCCAGATGCGTTGCGTCTATAAGAAGGTCAAGCAGCCAGAATCAGCTTGAAGTAACGCCAAGAATCCACTGATTTAAATCGGTTTATAGAACAGGCGCCCAGCCCAAATTGCAGGTCATCACTGCCCAATTTTCCGCGCCGGACCCGCCGGCCGGCGTGCTGGTCGCGGCGCTGACCGTCTCGATCCTGCTGCACACGTTCGTGCTCTCGCTCAACTTCCGCATGCCCGACCTGTCGCGGCCGAATCCTCCGCCGCAGACGCTGGATGTCGTGCTCGTGAACAGCAAGACCCTGACGCAGCCCGACAAGCCCCAGGTCCTCGCGCAGGCGAACCTCGATGCGGGCGGCAACGTCGACGAGGATCGGCGCGCAAAATCGCCGCTGCCGGTCATCAAGGAAGACCAGCGCGGCGACGACGTCCAGCAGTCCAAGAAGCGCGTGCAGCAGCTCGAGGTGAAGCAGCGCGAGCTCATGCGCCAGGTGCAGGCCAAGAAGGCCGCGCCCGCTGTGCCGCCCCCGCCCAAGCCCGAGCCTGTGCCGTCGCCGGAGCCGCCGCAGATTACCGGTCTCGATCTCGCCAATCGCGCGCTTGCGATTGCACGCATGGAAGCGCAGGTCGCCCGCCAAGCCGAGGAATACGCGAAGCGACCGCGCCGGAAGTTCGTGGGCGCGCAGGCGGCGGAGACCCGGTATGCGCTCTACGTCGAGTCGTGGCGGCAGAAGGTCGAGCGGATCGGCAACATGAACTATCCCGAGCAGGCGCGCGGCCGCATCTACGGCAGCCTGCGCCTCACCGTTGCGATCAAGTCGGACGGTTCGATCGAATACATCCAGGTGGACCGGCCGTCGGGCCACGCGTTGCTCGACCGGGCTGCCGAGCGCATCGTGAAGATCGCGGCACCGTTCTCGGCCTTCCCGGACAACATCCGGCGCGACACCGACATCCTCGTCATCTCCCGCACGTGGACGTTCGCGCACGGCGACCGGCTCTACGGAGACTGATCGCGGCGCCGCGCCCTGCGGTGGAACGGGGACTTTCCCCTCGGCACGAACCGTCAATGAAACCTCGCGATGACTGATCGCTACGCTGTCGTCGGCAATCCCGTGGCGCACTCCAGGTCGCCGGCGATCCACGCCGAGTTCGCGCGTCAGACCGCGCAGGACATTGCCTACACGCGGCTGTTCGCCCCGCTCGACGGATTCGCGCAGACGGTCGAATCGTTTCGCGCCGGCGGCGGCCGGGGATTGAACGTGACGCTGCCCTTCAAGAGCGAGGCGTTTCGCCTTGCAACGGCGCGCACCGAGCGCGCGCTTTCCGCGCAAGCGGTCAACACGCTGAGCTTCGACGGCGATCGGGTGCTCGGCGACAATACCGACGGCGCGGGTCTCGTGCGCGACATCCTCGGCAACCTCGCCTTTTCCCTCGCAGGCAAGCGCGTGCTGCTGGTCGGCGCCGGCGGCGCGGCAAGCGGCGTGATTCGGGCGTTGCTCGATGCCCGGATTGCGGCGCTCGTCCTCGCGAATCGCACGGCGGAGCGCGCACGCGATCTTGCGCAACGCTTCGGCGGAGCCGTCGAGGCGTGCGGGCTGGACGCGCTCGGCGGCGCACGCTTCGACATCATCGTGAACGCCACGTCCGCGAGCTTCTCCGGCGATACGCCGCCGCTGGCGGCCAGCGCTTTCTCGTCCGGGAGCCTTGCCTACGACATGATGTACGGCGAGGGTGATACGCCGTTCCTTGCCGCGGCGCGTGCCGCGGGCGCCGCGCGGCTCGCGGACGGCCTCGGCATGCTCGTCGAGCAGGCGGCCGAGTCGTTCGAAGTCTGGCGCGGCGTGCGGCCGGAGACCGCGCCGGTGCTCGCCATGCTGCGCGGAACGGATTGAAGCTCGCGCGACGGATCGGCCGCGCAATCGGCTTCGCGCTGGGCGCCGCGGTCGCGGTGTTCGTCGTGGTGCAGGCCTGGTTCCTGTTTCACATCGTGTACTGGAACCAGGTCGATCCCGAGCGTACGAGTTTCATGGAGCGGCGTCTCGACGAGATGCGTGCGCGCGATCCCAACGCCACGCTCGACCAGCGCTGGGTCGGCTACCGGCGCATCTCGGTGCATCTCAAGCGCGCCGTAGTTGCGGCCGAGGATGCGAAATTCGTCGATCACGAGGGTTTCGACTGGGACGGCATTCAGCGCGCGCTCGAGCGCAACCAGCAGCGCGGCAAGGTCGTCGCCGGCGGCAGCACGATCAGCCAGCAACTCGCGAAGAACCTCTTTCTCTCCGGCGAGCGGTCCGTCGTCCGCAAGGGCCAGGAGGCACTCATCACGATCATGCTCGAGGCAGTGATGAAAAAGCGCCGCATCCTCGAGATCTACCTCAACGTCGCCGAATGGGGCGAAGGCATCTTCGGCGCCGAAGCCGCCGCGCGCCACTACTACGGCACGAGCGCTGCGCGACTTACCGCCGAGCAGGCTGCCCGCCTTGCCGCGATGCTCCCGCGCCCGCGCTACTACGACCGCAACCGCAGCACGCCCTACCTCGAGCGCTACGCCGCCCGCATCCAAGCCCGCATGCCCTCCGCGCAAGTGCCGTAGAGCGGGTTGCGGTAGCGAATGTCTTTCGCTGTTTCCCCTCCTCTCCGAGGAGGGGTGGCGCCACAGGCGCCGGGGTGGTGCCGTGATTTCCTACGAAGGATGTCGACGGAATTAAGAGTGCCTCGCCACTCCCCGGTGCTATAGTTTCCGCCGCACCCGGTCGCGCAGGTCGCCCTTCACCGAAGTTGGAGCCGGCCCATGGCAGCACAATCCATGACGTGTTTGCCTCGCGAATTTAGGTCGTACTAAATTCTGCCAACCCCTTGTTTATCGTGCGCTCCTACCTGGCAACCGTACGGAAAGACACCGCCAAGTCGCTTTATAAAGCGTCTTTTAGGTCGTCGACTTATCGTTGAACTAAACCGCTTCGCGGTGGAGGGTCGCGGCTTCAGCGTGCGCTGAAGTGTTCCGAAGTTGAGCGTTGTTCG
>JAABRB010000140.1 GCA_011391185.1 Betaproteobacteria bacterium | reverse complement strand
CACGTAGTCCGTGCTCATGCCCAGACGCTTGACCCGCGGTATCTCGTTCACTTTCTGCGCCAAGATCGCATACGCCTTGACGGTCAGCGCAAGATGACCGGCAGTGCCGGCCAACGTCGCGTACCGGAGCACTTCCTCGCGGGATTGCAGATCCCCCTCCCGCCCCTCCCCGAGCAGCGGCGGATTGCGGAGATCCTGGACAAGGCGGACGCGCTGCGGGCCAAGCGCCGCGCCGCCCTCGCCCAGCTCGACACCCTCGCTCAATCCATCTTCCTCGACATGTTCGGCGACCCCGCCACGAATCCGAAGGGTTGGCCGATTTGCGGCATTAAGGACCTGATTGAGTCGGCGTCTTACGGGACGAGCGAGAAATCGGAAGTCACCGGGGAGTTTCCGGTCTTGCGCATGAATAACATCACGCGCACCGGAGAGATCGACCTAACGGATCTGAAATACATGGATTTGAAGGAGAGCGAGTACAAGCGGTACCTCGTCCGAGCGGGCGACGTGCTATTCAACCGCACGAATAGCGCGGATCTGGTCGGTAAGTCCGCCATCTATCGGGGGGCGCAGCTGATGGCCTATGCCGGGTACCTGATTCGTTTGCGTGTGAACCGCGAAAACGATCCGGAATATCTCGCGGCCTTCTTGAACACGCGTTACGCAAAGCGGCTGCTTCGCGGGATGTGCAAGAGCATCATAGGCATGGCCAATATCAATGCTGCCGAAGTTCAGGGGATCAAGATTCCGAGGCCAGCAACTTCGGTACAGCGCGAGTTTTCCCGTCGCGTTTCGGCAATCCAAGAGCGTTTGGCCGCGCACCGATCTTCGCTCGCGGCGCTCGACTCCCTTTTCGCCTCTCTCCAGCACCGGGCTTTCCGCGGCGAGTTGTAGCGCTCGAAGGCCGACAGGGTCTGTGTCATGAACAATCGCCCCGTCGCGATCGAGGCGCTCGCCGAGCGCATTCCTTCGGCGCTTCTACCGCGATCAGGCAAGGTCTTCTACTCCGGACGCGCCGCATTCTCGGCGCCGGCCCCGCTGTATGTGCTGGGCGTCAACCCAGGCGGCGATCCGGCCGACCATGAAGCGGACACAGTCGCCCGCCACACCGCGGACGTCCTGAACACTTACCCCGACGACTGGTCGGCGTACCGCGACGAGTCCTGGGAGGGAGCGCCCCCGGGTACCTACGGCATGGCCCCGCGCGTGCTGCACCTATTCGGCTCGCTCGGCCTAAACCCGGGCCGAGTGCCGTGCAGCAACTTGGTCTTCGTTCGATCCCGGCGCGAAGGGGACTTGAAAGGGGAAATGGCCTCGCTTGCCGATCAATGCTGGCCGTTTCATGAACTCGCGATCGCGGCGCTCACGCCGCGCGCGATTCTCTGTCTCGGCGGCACCGCGGGAAGGTACGTGCGCCGCAAGGTCGGCGCCAATGCTCTGGTGAGCGAATTCGTGGAAGCAAACAACCGCCGCTGGCGAAGCCGGACGTTCGCGAACGCCCGCGGACTCAGTGTCGTCGTTGCCACGCATCCGAGCGTCGCGGACTGGACCGCGATGAGCACCGATCCCACGTCGCTCGTACGCGAGTCCCTCAATTGAGGCTCAGATCGCTTGCCTGCCACACGAGGCAGGTCGTGTGCTCTCCCATGAACCAGACGCGCCGAAACGGACCATCGCACGATTCGACAATCGACGTGATCCGAGCGAGGATTTCGTCTTCCGTCGTCACGACTCGCCCATCGGTGTAGAGAAGCAGCTCGATGGGATGTCGCGTCGCGTACTTTCTGCCGAGCTTGCGCCGCACTAGCGCCGCAGACGGATCCGCGGTCCAGAAAGCATCAGGTATCGCCTTCGGTCCGGCGGCCATCACCTTGGCGAGGGGTTCATCGCAGATGCTCGCCAGCTCGAATGCGATGAACCCCTCTTCGGCATGGACACAGAGGAGGTCAGGCTCCCCAACAGGCCGCTTCTCCACGTGCTCCGGGTCGATCGGGAGCCTGGTGCGTTTGAGGAAACTCCGGAATGCTTCGATCTCGATCCGGCCCTTATCGGTTTCAGTGGTCATGTTGCAGGTTGCATTACGCATGGGAGTGCTGATGTGCGCATGTTATAGGCTGGCTATAAACAACGCGTCGGCGAACGTCGGGGCAAAGTCGTGCCCGAGCGCGTGGTGTATGAGCGATCGAGCACGCACAAACTTACCTCGATGCCGCGCACCAGTAGGCGGGTGAGGTCATGGAAGGCGCGAGCGGGAAGGGCGGTAGGCTTTCCTTGCATTTCTGGATCTTAATTCCATAATTGCACGGATAATCCCCCACCGCCTCAATTGGCGCCGCCGCTGTCTCTGCAGATCGATTTCGCGAAGCGGGTACTGGCCGTTGACGAGCTAAGGTCTGGTCAGAGTGCGGGCCTCACCGAACTCGACACCCTCTTCGCCGCCCTCCAGCACCGCGCCTTCCGCGGCGAGCTGTGAGCCGCGCCTACGTCGTCGGCTACGACCCGGGCGGGAACGACGCGCACGGCCTCGCCGTGGTGGACGTGCGGCGGAGTGACTCCGGCTGGCGCGCCGAGCGCTTGCGCGTCACGACCACGCACTCGGTCGCAGACGCGATTGTCTGGCTGTCGGATGCGTGCGCCGACGGCACGATCGTCGCCGCGGGCGTCGACACGCTGACCGAGTGGAGCAGCGGCACATCCGGCGATCGAGCTGCCGACCGGTGGCTGCGGAACGCCTACCCGACGGTTAGCAAGAGCGTCATGTCGCCGAACGCGATCCGGAGCTCGATGACCGTGAGCGGCGCGGCGTTTCTGACCGTACTCGCGCCGCGTTTCCGGTCCGACGGCTCCATGATCACAGAGGCCCATCCGAAGGTCTGCTACTACGCGTTGACCGGTGCGCGACCCGCCTGGGCGACAGAGAAGGCGCGAATGGCGAAGTGGCTGGTCGATGAGCTCTCGGTCGACCTCCCCGGCGAGCTGACCGACGCGAAAGACAACCTCTTCGACGCCGGGCTCGCGGCGCTGGCCGCGCTTCGGGGCTTTAACCGGGAATGGACGCTCGACCTCCACGCGCTGGACCCCGGAGACGGCGAATCCTGCGTCCGCTTCTGCGGACCGACCCATTTCTGGTGGCCATCCGTGGGGGGGCGTGCCGTGACGCGGAGCTTTGACAAGCTGTGATAGCGAGCCGTGACGGCTCCTGGTGCGGGCGTCGGGAGGCCTGAGCGAACCCATGCTATAGGCTGCCTTTCACATGGACGCGGTGCCGCTCCATATGCAAGGCAGCTAGCATCAACGGGGGAGACGAGGCGTGACGTGGTTCGCCTCCCTCGCGCGAGCGGTCCGCGGTGCGACCGGGCGGAAGTTGCCAAAGCACATTACTCATTGATAGTTGATGTGAATCGGCAACACCCCGCCGGCTCGATGAAAGGGTGAATTCCTACTTCGGGCCATTGTTTTTGACACAATTTACTGGTACTTTTTGTGTCAAATCCAACCGGTCCACATGGGCAAGCACGCCGCCTCCGTCGACACGCAGGTCCTCGAGCGCATCCGCGCCCACAAGCCGGAGTGGATTTTCACGCCCGCCGACTTCGCCGACCTCGGATCGCGCGCGGCGGTCGCCTCCGCGCTGAAGCGGCACAAAGCCGCAGGCACCATCCGCCAGTACGCGCGCGGCCTGTACGGCGTGCCGAGGAAACATGCCCTGCTGGGCGAACTCCTGCCCGGCATCGACGCCGTGATCGCAGCGCTCGAGCGGCGCGATGGCGTGCGCTTTCACCCCACGGGGGCCTACGCGGCGAACATGCTGGGACTCTCGGAGCAGGTCCCCGCCAGGGTGATCTTCCTGACCGACGGTCCGTCGCGCCGGATCCGGGTCGGTCCCCTGGATATCACGCTCAAGCACGCCGCGCCGCGCAACATGGCGGCGGCAGGACGGCTGAGCGGTCTGCTGATCCAGGCGCTACGCAACCTCGGGCCGGTGCACGTGACGCCCACCCGCATCCAGGCACTGCGCAAGAAAGTTCCCGGAAGCGAGCGCCGCGGTCTGCTGAAAGACATCTCGCTCGCCCCCGCCTGGATGCGCCCGTACTTCCTCGAGCTCGCGCGCGAGGAGCCGGCGTCTGCCACTGCGCCGGACACCAAGTCGTCGAATCCGCCGCAACCGGCGCGGAAAGCCGCTCGCCTTGCCTGACTTCCTGGCACTGGATGCGGCCGATCGCGCCCTCGCTTTCGAGCAGGCCGCCCTGCGACGTCAGTGCTCGCCGGTGATGGTGGAGAAGGATTTCTGGGTGTCGTGGCTGCAGCGCGAACTGTTCGCGGAATCGCATGGGTCGCTGGTGTTCAAGGGCGGCACCTCGCTCTCGAAGGTCTTCGGCGTGATCGACCGCTTCTCCGAAGACATCGACCTGTGTCTGACGCCGGCGCTGGTCGGCACGGACGAGCGCCTGTTCGACGGGCTGGAGAGTCGCGCGCGCCGCAACGCGGCGATGAACGACCTCCAAGCCCTGTGCGAGCGCTACACGCGCGAAACGCTCGCGCCCCAATTGGAAGGGCGAATTCGGCGGGCTTTGGGCAAGTCCGAGGCGGGGGATTGGCTGCTGTTCGACGTGGAATTGTCTTCGCGCACGCCCGTCCTCCTATTTCGGTATCCCAGCCTCCAGCCCACGGGATTCGAGTACCTGCCGCGCTCGGTGAAACTCGAGCCGGGCTCGCTGACCGATCAACAGCCGGTCGGGCGACATTCGGTCCGGCCGTGGGTGGCCGACGATTTTCCCGCTGCCTTCGAGGGCTGGCGCTGCGAAGTGACAACGCTGGAACTGGAGCGAACATTCTGGGAGAAGGCGACGATCCTCCATGCCGAATATTACCGGCCCGTCGCTCAGCCCACGCCGGAACGCTACTCGCGGCATTACTCGGACATGGCCCGGCTGCTGCAGCACCGCGCTAGCGCAGACCTGCTCGCCAACGAAGCCCTCGCACGCCGCGTGGTCGACTGGAAAGACAAGCTCTTCGGCCGGCGTGGGCCCGCTACGACCTAGCCCGGCGCGGCAGCTTCCGTCTGGTCCTGCCGGCAAGCCGAATCCCGGCCCTGCGGGACGATTACCTGACGATGCGGCCCATGTTCCTCACCGAGCCGCCGTCTTTCGATGAGGTGCTGGCGCAACTGGAACGGGTCGAGCGGACGCTGAACGCCCCATGACCGCAGGCAACTTCACCTTCCTCCAGCCTGAGTTCGCCGCCGTCCGGGATGCGGCGGCGCAGGCCGAAGGATTTGTCCACGCCGACCCGCGCACCGCCTGCTTTTACGCGCGCCGCGCGCTCGAGCTGGCGGTGGCCTGGGCGTACAAGCACGACGCAGCGCTCAAGCTGCCGTACCAGGACAATCTCTCGGCCCTGATCCACGAGCCGAGCTTCAAGCAGGCCGCCGGCGAGGCGGTGTTCAGCAAGGCGCGGGTGATCAACACGCTCGGCAACCGCGCCGTGCACGGCCATCGCGCGATTCCGGCGAATGACGCCCTCGTCGCGCTGCGCGAGCTCTTCCATGTGGCCTACTGGCTCGCGCGCACCTATGGCCGGGCGGGGCGCCCGGCACCGGGGCTCGCGTTCAACCCCGTCGCACTGCCCAAGCCAGCGCCGGCGCTCGCGCAGACCGCCGAGCAGCTGCGGAAACTCGAGGCGGGCCTGCGCGAGCGCGACGAGAAGCTCGCCGCCGTATTGGCGGACCGGACCGCGCTCGACGAGGAGCTGAAGCGACTGCGCACCGAGGTGGCGGCGGCGAAGCAAGCGGCCGCCGCGCAGCCCGACGCGCACGACTACTCCGAGGCCGAGACGCGCGACTACTTCATCGACCTCCTGCTGAAGGAGGCGGGCTGGCCGCTCGACCAGGCGCGCGACCGCGAGTTCGAAGTGAGCGGCATGCCCAACCGGGAGGGCAAGGGCTTCGTCGACTACGTGCTGTGGGGCGACGACGGGCGGCCGCTCGCGCTGGTCGAGGCCAAGCGCACGCGGCGCGACGCCCGCGTCGGCCAGGAGCAGGCCCGGCTCTACGCCGATTGTCTGGAGCGGCAGTTCGGGCAGCGGCCGATCATCTTCTACTCCAACGGCTACGAGCACTGGCTGTGGGACGACGGGAATTACCCGCCGCGCGCGGTGCAGGGATTCTACAAGAAGGCAGAGCTCGAGCTGCTGATCCAGCGCCGGACCACGCGGCGCTCGCTCGCGGAGGCCGAGATCAACCCGGCCATCGTCGAGCGTTTCTACCAGACGCGCGCCATCCGCCGGATTGCGGAATCCTTCGAGCGCGACCACGATCGCAAGGCGCTGCTGGTCATGGCCACCGGCGCCGGCAAGACGCGCACGGTGATCGCGCTCGCCGATCTGCTGATGCGCTGCAACTGGGCGAAGCGTGTGCTGTTCCTCGCCGACCGCGTCGCGCTCGTCAACCAGGCCGTGGGCGCCTTCAAGCGCCACCTGCCCGACGCCTCGCCGGTGAACCTGGTGACCGAGAAAGAGGCCGAGGGCCGCGTCTACGTTTCGACCTATCCGACCATGATGGGGCTGATCGACGAGGCAGCCGACGGCCAGCGCCGCTTCGGCGTCGGCCACTTCGACCTCGTCGTCATCGACGAGGCGCACCGCTCGGTGTTCCAGAAGTACCGGGCCATCTTCGACTACTTCGATTCGCTGCTCGTCGGCCTCACGGCGACGCCGAAAGACGAGGTGGACCGCAACACCTACAGCCTGTTCGACCTCGAGAACGGCGTGCCGACCGATGCCTACTCGCTCGAGGAAGCGGTGCGCGACGGCTTCCTCGTGCCGCCCAAGGCCGTGTCGGTGCCGCTCAAGTTCCAGCGCGAGGGCATCAGGTACGACGAACTGTCGGAAGACGACAAGGACCAGTGGGACGCGCTCGAGTGGGACGAAGAAGGCGAGGTGCCCGACCGCGTCGAGGCCGAGGCGGTCAACAAGTGGCTGTTCAACCAGGACACCGTGGACAAGGTGCTCGCGCACCTGATGACGCGCGGCCTCACGGTGGCGGGCGGCGACCGGCTGGGCAAGACGATCCTCTTCGCCAAGAACCAGCACCACGCCGAGTTCATCGCCGAGCGCTTCAACGCCAACTACCCGCACTTCAAGGGCGAGTTCGCGCGCGCGATCACATTCAAGACCGAGTACGCGCAGAGCCTGATCGACAACTTCTCGCACCGGGACCGCGCGCCGCACATCGCGATCTCGGTGGACATGCTCGACACCGGGATCGACGTGCCGGAAGTCGTGAACCTCGTCTTCTTCAAGCTGGTGCGCTCGAAAACCAAGTTCTGGCAGATGGTGGGGCGGGGCACGCGGCTCTGTCCGGATCTGTTCGGCCCGACGCAGGACAAGGCGTTCTTCTACCTCTTCGACTACTGCCAGAACCTGGAGTACTTCAGCCAGGACCCGGAGACCATCGACGGCGCGCTCGGCGAGTCGCTCGGCAAGCGGCTGTTCAGCGCGCGGCTCGAGCTGATCGGGGAACTGGACGGACGGATCGCCGCATCCGGGGGCAGCCTCGCCGAAGAGGAGCGGGCGCCGCCGCACGGCCATCCGGAGACCGACGCCGAAGTGCGCCGCGCGCTCGCCGCGCTGCTGCACCAGGAAACCGCGGCGATGAACCTCGACAACTTCGTGGTGCGGCCCAAGCGCCGGATCGTCGAGCGGTACGCCAAGGCCGAGGCATGGAAAGCACTGACGCCCGAGGCGATGTCAGAGCTTTCGCACGAAGTCGCGGGCTTGCCTTCGGAACTCGAGCCGGAAAGCGAAGAAGCGAAGCGTTTCGACCTGCTGGTGCTGAATCTCCAGCTCGCGCTGCTGCGGGCCGAACCGGCGTTCGCGCGCCTGCGCGATCAGGTCAAGGCGATCGCCGGGCTGCTCGAAGAGATGGGCTCCATCCCCATGGTCCGGGCGCAGATGGCGACGATCCTCGAGGTGCAGACCGACGAGTGGTGGCAGGACGTGACAGTGCCGATGCTGGAGGGGTTGCGGCGTCGCCTGCGCGAGCTCGTCAAGCTCATCGAGCGGCGCAAGCGCAAGCCTCTGTACACCGACTTCGAGGACGAGCTGGGCGGCGAGACGGCAGTCGAGCTGCCGGGCTTCGCCGACGGCACCGACTACGCGAAGTTCCGCGCCAAGGCGCGGGCGTTCCTGCGCGCGCACCAGGACCACGTCGCGATCCGCAAGCTGCGGATGAACAAGCCGCTGACCG
>JAABRB010000139.1 GCA_011391185.1 Betaproteobacteria bacterium | reverse complement strand
GAAGACTGCCGCCACCCGCCACGAACCCGGGGTAGTCGGCGAGCGCCACGTCGAGCTGCGCGAGCATCTGCGGGGGATCGCCGCCCGGGGCGGGCGACGCAGCCGGAATATCGTTCGGGCCGGGCGACGCAGCCGGAATATCTTTCGGCCCGGGCGCGCCCGCCGTGGGTGAGGGCGGCGCCGGCCCATACAAAGCGCCGCGACCATCGGCGCCCACCATGCCGATGTAGGCCTGGCCGGCGTGAACGGCGATGTCCACCGGCTCGTCGCCTTCGAATTGTTGCACAACAGTCCAGTTGCTCCCGTCCATGCTGCGCCAGAGAGTGCCACCGCGATTCGTCACGGCAATGGCCCACAGCGCGTCGGGTCCGGGAGCCAGTGCGCGCACCGCGGCACCGGCAAGGCCACGCACCGGTTCCGACACGACGCCGTCGGTGCGCCAGACGTTCACCACGTCTCCTTCCTGATGCAACGCATAGATGCGGCCGTCGTACGCGGTCAGCGCGTCCGCGCTATCGCCCGCCGGCCACCCCGGCGCCGGCGCGAGCGCGCCGTTCTCGAACCGGTGCAACTTCACGCCGCGCTCGCTCGACGCGAACAGGCCGACGTACACGACGCTTCGCAGCGCCGCCAGGCTGACGACGCGGCTGAACGAGTCCGGCGCATTGCGATGCTCGTACACCAGGCGCCACGTTTCGCCCGCATCATCGGAACGTTGCAATGTCGCGACGAACCCGCCGGTGCCTGCATACAACGAGCGGTCCCGGGAAAGCAGCGCGTGCAGGTGCATGATGCGCCGTCGCGCCGCGAAGTCGCGCCACTGCCAGGACCGACCGTCGGTGCGCAGGTACTCGCCCCGGCCGACGGAGAAGCGCGCATCCTCGAAGGGCCAATACAGCAGGCCCGCGTGCACCGTGGGGCGACCGGCGTCCTGCGAGAAGAGGTGACGCTCGTAGCGCACGGCACCGTTGCGCGGATCGTAGCTGTAGACGTCCGCGGAGTTGTGGTCCGCGTGCTTGACGCTGTTCACGAACCACAGGCGCTCGCCAAAACTGATGAGCCCTGACACACCCGACCACGGACCGACGCGTGCCAGCGGCACGAGCGAGATTCCGCCCGCTTCCGCCGCCGCCATCGAGGCGCTTGCACCGCAAGCTGCCAGCGCCGCGGCGAATACTCCCGCAAGCAGACGCGAAGCGGCAACCATTCGCGAGCCGTGCTTCGCGCGGAATGCGAGCGGCGCCTACGGCCGCAGGTAGACGTAGCCTCGCTGCTGCAGGAGCGCGATCACCACGACCCCGCCCTCGTCGCGTCGGCAAGAAAGTTGCGGCGGTTCTCCATGACGCTCCTCCTGTTCGGGGTGTGCGGGCGGACGCCCGCATCGGCCGGATACGCACGATCCGGGCGATCGGATGCGGCGCGTCGGCGGGGCTTCAGCCGATCGCGATGGCGACTGCGGCGAGCGTCGCAAGAATCAGCACGGTCGAAAGCGCCAGCGGACCGCGTGAGCGACGCGGGCGCGCCACCGCGGGCGTAACGCGGTCTCCTGCGCCGGACGCCCCGCCGGTCGATATCGAAGATGTTTCGAAAGCGGGGTTCGCGCCGGTTGCTGCAGCAAGCGCCCGCAGCGCAGCGGTCGAATCGAACCGGCGCGAGATCGGCAGGCGCGGACCGGTTTCTCCGCCGATGTCTGCTCTCGCCAGGGGCATGGTCTGGGTTGCGGACGCGGCGCCGGCTGCCGCCGTAGGCCGAGGCGGAGGAGACTTCGCGTTCGCCGCCGCGGGCTTCGCTGCCCGCAGGTCGTGAGCGAGCGCCTGCGCGTCCTGATAACGCTGCGCGGGGTCCTTGGCAATCGCGCGCGCCACGACGAGGTCGAGCACCGTCGGGATGGCCGGATTGATCCGGCTCGGCGCAGGCGGGTCGAAGCTCGCGACCCGGAACATGACTTCCTGGACGTCGTCACCGCCGAATGGCGCGATGCCGGCGAGCATTTCGTAGAGCACGACGCCGAGCGCGAAGATATCGGCGCGATGATCCACACCCTGGCCGAGCAGCTGCTCGGGCGCCATGTACCGTGGCGATCCGAGCCTTAGCCCGGTCTGGGTCTTGATGTCCGAAGTGCGGATGCGTGCAATGCCGAAGTCCATGATCTTCACGACGCCCCCGCGCAGCATCATGACGTTCGAGGGCTTGATGTCGCGATGGACGACGCCGTGTTCGTGGGCGAACGCCAGGCCGTCGGCGATTTGCGCGGCGATCTCGACCGCGCTGGCAAGCGGGAGCTGCCCGCGCGCGAGGACGTCGCGCAGTTCCTCGCCGTCAAGCAGCTCCATCGCCATGTAGAGGACATGGTTCTCCCGGCCGACGTCGTAGACGGTCACGACGTTCGGGTGGCTCAGGCCGCCCGCGGCCTTGGCTTCCTGAAGAAAGCGCGCCTCATGGTCCGCGCGTTCCGCCAGGTCTGTCGACATGTTGATGGTCTTGATCGCCACGGGCCGGCCGAGCAAATCGTCGGCCGCCTCGTAAACGATGCCCATGGCACCACGACCCAGTTCCCCGAGAATGCGGTAACGACCGATGAGACTCGCGGTTGCAACGGGCTCGGTCACCGCCCAAGTCCTCGGAAGAAATCGCGCATCTCGCGTCCCGCCTGCCGAAAGTCGTCCTTCACACCCTGTGAACCGGGTGGCGGCTTCTTCGTCGTGGCGGTCGATGCGGAGTCCGACCGTTGCGGTTTGGCGGCTGGCGCGGCTGGCGGCGCTGTCCTGGCTGCGGGTGGCGGCGCCGGCGGCGGAAAGTCGTGGCGCAACGTGAATCGTTCGCCGGGCGCCAGCTCGACTCGCGTGGTGAGCGGCGCGTGATCGCCGGTGCGCACCACGATGGTGTGGCGGCCCGGCGCGAGCTCGAGTGTCTTGAGCGGCGGCGTCATGCCCCGGACCTTTCCGTCCACCAGGACTTCTCCGCCGGGCGTGACTGCAAGGGCAACGACGGCCGGTGTGCGTGCGTTCAACGATGCGCGTTGTCGCGCCCGCCGGGTCACGACACCCGCCGCGAGAATTCCGGCGACGCCGAGCATGCCGAAGACGAGCAGTCGGCGGCGGCGAAACACGCCGGCTTTTCGACCGGGCGAGAAGACCTCGTGCGACCGAACCGCAGCGTCCGTAAAAACGCCGGCGGGCTGCAGCGATTCCGCGCGATCCGGTGCGGATTCCGCCAGCGTCTCGCGGAAGCTCCGCGAGACGAGTGTCGCACCAGGCCGCGCGAACCCTGCAATCGATGCGCCGGCTGCCAGCCCGTCCCCGAACAACGTGGCCCCGTGCGGGCCGTTCAACGCCAGCTTGACCGGACCGTGATTGATGCCGATCGCGAGGGGCAGCGCGGGCGCGGCAGCGCGCACGCGATCGCCGAGGTCGAGTGCAGTGCCCGGTCCATCGAGCAGCACGACCGCCGCGCCCTCGCGCGTGTCCACCACGATTCGCTCGCCAGCCGGGACCGGCGCGACCGCGGTGGCAAGCGCGGCCTCGAGCGTCTCCTTGAGTTTTGCCTGCTCGGAGACCGGCCGCGCGCCGAACTCGGTGAGGCTGAAGAACACGACGGTCGCGGGGAGGGCGTTTGCTTCAGGCATGACGTGGCGCTGCGGTGGCCGTCCGGCCGAGAATTCGGTCCGACCGTGGCAGGGGCAAGCGAGAGGATCCGATCATGGTCACCTTGCAAGAAGTGCACCTTAGATCGTGCCACCGGGGCGGCCGCCGGGAGAGGAACGTCTCCACACGGCGTGCGCGTTGGGTGCATTGTCGCGACATCAGGCCGGGTCGCGCGGCGGCCGGGCGACGAAAAACGTCACTTTCCGCTGAAATTCGGCCTGCGCTTTTCCTTGAATGCGCGCCGCCCTTCGGCATAGTCGGCGCTCTCGAAGCACTCCTTGACGTACGCCCGGCAGGCCGCGGCGTCGAACCCGGCGTGCGACTTGAGGATCTCCCGGATAATGCGCTTCGCGGCGCGCATGGTGAGCGGCGCGTTGTCGGCGAACATCCCGCAGTAGTCGAGGACGGCGCTCTCGAGCGCTGCGGCGGACACCACCCGGTTCACGAACCCCATTGCAAGGGCTTCCTCGGCGTTGAACTGGCGCGCCGTCAGCAGCACTTCGCGCGCCTTTGCCGGGCCGATCGTATCAACCAGATTCTTGGTGGAGGACGCACGGTAGGCGAGGCCGAGCCGCGCCGCGGGAATGCCGAGCTTCGCGTCGTCGGCGGCGATGCGCAGATCGCACGCTAGCGCGATGTTCAATCCGCCGCCGAGGCAATAGCCGCGAATCATCGCCAGCAACGGCCGGTCGCACTGCTGGAGGCGCAGCTGCGCGCCTTCCGCGATTTCCTCGTAGCGCTGTACGCCGGCGCTGTCGGCGCGCGCCTGGTCGAACTGCGAGATGTCGGCGCCCGCCACGAACGCCTGGTCGCCCGCGCCCGCGAGCACGATCGCGCGGATCCCGGCGTCGGCCTCGAAGCGGTCGATCGCGCGCGGGATCGCTTCCCACATGTCCACCGAGATCGCATTGCGCCGCGCGGGATTGTTGAAGATGAGCCAGCCGATCGGACCCTGCTTCTCGACGATCAGGCGCTCGGTCAGCTCGCCCGCAGCGAACACCGGCACGCGCGGAATCGCGGCGAGCCCTTCCTTCGTCATGAACCCTTCCTCACACCACCCCCTTAGCGTGTAACCCGGTGATCTCGGCCGCGCTGTAGCCCAGCTCTGCGAGCACCTCGTCCGTATGCTGGCCGATCTCCGGCGTCGCGCTCACAACTGCGGCGGGGGTGCGCGAAAGACGCGCCGCCTGGTTGAGCACACGGAATTTTCCGAGGCGCGGATGCTCGACTTCGACGGCCGCCTGCAGATGCACAACCTGCGGATCGGCGAACACCTGGTCGACCGAGTAGATCGGTCCACACGGCACGCCCGCGCGATTGAGGATCTCGACCCACTCGGCGCTCGTGCGCTTGGCGAGGGCCGTGTTCAGCTCCGCGTTCAGTTCTGCGCGATGCGTGGCGCGGTCCGGGTTGCTCGCGAACTCGGGGCGCGCGAGCAGATCTTCGCGGTCGATCGTCTTGCACAGACGCTGCCACATCCCCTCGCCGGATGCGGCGACGTTCAGATAGCCGTCGGCGGTGGCATAGGCGGAGGTCGGCATGCTGGTCGGGTGATCGTTGCCGACCTGGGGCGCCACCTCGCCCTGCATGAGATAGCGCGCACCCTGGAAATCGAGCAGCGTGATTCCGGCCTGCAGCAGCGAGCTTTGCACCCATTGGCCCTCACCCGAGGTCTCGCGCTCGAGCAGCGCAGTCATGATGCCCAGCGCGGCGAGCAGACCCGCGCCGACGTCGGCGATCGCCGCGCCGGTGCGCATCGGGCCCTGTCCGGGATGGCCCGTGACCGACATGAGGCCGCTCATCCCCTGCGCGATCTGGTCGAAACCCGGCCGCTCGCGATACGGGCCGTCCTGGCCGAATCCCGAGATGCTCGCGAGCACGATGCGCGGGTTGATGCGTGCGAGCGAGTCGTAGTCGAAACCCAGGCGCTCTTTCACATCAGGCCGATAGTTCTCGACCAGCACGTCCGCGGACTTCACCAGCCGCTCGAACACCTCCCGCGCCCCGGGCAGCTTGAGATTGAGCGTCAACGAACGCTTGTTGCGGTGCAGGTTCTGCATGTCCGGGCCGTCGCGCGGCCCCCCCATGCCCTCGTTCGGGTCCACGCCCGGGGGCGATTCGATCTTGATCACATCGGCACCGAAATCGGCGAACTGGCGCACGCAGGTCGGCCCCGCGCGCACGCGGGTCAGATCGAGGATGCGAAAGCGCGCAAGCGCGCTTGAACGGGCGGGGCGGGACACGATGCCGGGGGATTATGGCGGCGCGCATACCGGGTCGCAAGCAGGGGAGGGGGCGTTGGCAACCGCGCATGGGGTCACGTCGGAGCGGGCGGCCGGTTGCGATCTAAAGATGATATATTTATCATCTTTGGCGATCTTTCGCCCCGGGCGTCCGCCCGGCGGTATCGGAGCAGGAAACGGCCCCCATGAGCGTGCATCGGCTGTTCGAAAAAGCGCCCTTCGCGCTGCGGGTTCCGAGCGCCGGACGCGCTGCGACGCTTTCCTCGCAGATCGTCATGGAAGTGCGCGATGCGCTCTTCGAGAAGCGCCTGCAGGTCGGCGACACGCTCGGCACCGAGAAGGACATTGCCGCGCGCGCCGGCGTCAGCCGGATCGTCGCGCGCGACGCGCTGCGCACGCTGGAGGCCCTGGGAATCGTCGAAATCAAGGTCGGTGCGGGCGGGGGCGCGCGCATTGCGTGCGGCAATCCGTGGCTTTTCGCGGAAGGCTTCGCCGTCCAGCTCGAGCTCGCAGGGATCGATGTCCGGGAGATCATGGACGCGCAGCGTGCCGTGGAGTGCGTGGCGGCGGAACTCGCCGCGGAGCATGCGACCGCCACGGACCTTGCCAAACTGCGACGGCTCCTCGAAGAGGGGGCGGCAATGATCGGCGACGTCGATGCCTACACGCGCGCCAGTCTCGCATTCCATCTCGCCGTGGCCGAGGCTTCGCACAATCGCGTGCTCGTCGTGCAGCTCATCTCGCTGCAGCACGTGTCCTGGCCGGCGCGCAACCGGACGCTCACCCGCCAGGTCGCGAATCACATCCAGAAGGTTCATGGTGAGCTCGTCGATCTCATCGAGGCGCGCGACGCGAACGCCGCGCGCCGTCTGATGGACGAGCACGTCGCGATGATCCGCTCCCGGCGCGTCGCCGAGCGCGGCGAAAAAGGGAGGACCGTGCAGGGCTGCTGTTGACACCGCGTCGCGACGGGCCGCGAGAAGCCCCGCGCGCGAATGACGCCAAACCACCAGGAGGCACCATGGCAAAAGAGAAGTTTCTGATCGCGCCGCATTTCCGGCTGCACGAGTGGGTTGCGGAAGAGAAGGGCTACTTCGCCGCGGAAGGGCTCGACTACGAGTTCCGCGATTTCATCAGCGCGCGGGACCAGGCGAAGAAGCATCACCTCGGCGACAAGGTCGGCGCCTACCAGACCTTCGAGAAGGGCCGCACCTGCGACGTGAGCGGCGCCTGCCACTGGACGGTCAATGTCGCCGCCTCGACCGGCAAGGGCAAGTTGTACCGCGACGCCTACTCGGTCGCCCCGGCTGCAGTGTTCGTGCCGCCGGAGTCGGACATCAGGGAGCCGTCGCAGCTCGCCGGCGTGCCGATCTCGGTCGGATTCCAGTCCGGCAGCCACTACTCGACGATCCAGGCGCTCGAGCAGTACATGCCGCTCGGGGACATCAAGTTGACGTTCAGCGAGGGCATGCTCTTCAGCCGCATGGAGGAACTGTTCGATCGCAAGGTCCCCGCCGCCGCGCTCTTCAGCGGGCCGTACTATTTCCTCGAGCAGCTCGGATTCCGCAAGGTGATCGACGCAACGTTCATGATGGCGACGATGATTACCGGCAGTCCCGACGCGGAGGACGTGCGCAAGTACTTCCGCGCGCTGCGCAAGGCGCAACGCGACATCGACCTGCGGCCCGAGCTCTACACCCACTACTACCGCAACGAGTTCCCGGCCCGGTTCCAGGAGCAGATCGACCCGCGCCGCTGGGGCCCCGGCGAGCGAATCGTCTTCGAGCCCTACACGCGCGAGGTATTCGAAGAGTCCTTCGAGTGGATCGCGGCGCGCCAGATCTTCCCGGAAGGCCAGATGGGCGCGGGCAACTACGAGCAGGCGACGGTCTCGTACGCGCAGGCGTAGGAGGGCTGCTCGTCAGCCGCGCAGCAGCGGCACGCCGTCGGTGCCGACCGAGTGAACCTCGAAAGCGCCGGTGCCCTGGTCGGTGACGTAGAGCCGGGTCTCGCCCGGGGCGCCGAAGCAGACGTTTGTCGGCCCCGCGCCGTGCAGCGCGATGCGGTGAACGATCCCGCCCTGCGGCGAAATCACGGTCACGTCGCCCTGCCACACGACGGCGACGTAGAGATTACCGTCCTGGCCGAACTTCATGCCGTCGGGCCCGCGGAACGTCGGCTCTTTCGCGGGGTCAAGGACGTTGGCGAAGGCTTCGCGCGCGCCGAGCGTGCCGTCGTCGCGCCACGGAAAGCGCCAGATCACGCCGTCGTGAGTCGTGCCGACGAAGAGATGGCGTTCGTCGGGCGCAAACGCGATCCCGTTGGCGAAGAAGAGCCCGCGCGCGAGCAGGCGCGCGG